>DATCAO010000666.1:0-2240 GCA_036512575.1 Puia sp. | reverse complement strand
GTGTTGAACAGAAAATGCGGATGTATCTGGGATTTCAACAATTGCAGTTCCGCATTGGTATTTGCCCGCGTAAGTGCGTCACTTTCTATTTTCCTCAGATACCAGTTCTTAAGACTTTTCAGAGATAACAGAAGTCCGCAGACCAGGGGAGGATTTCCAAGAAGCCGGACTAAATTAGCCGACTGAAAAATATTTTGACTCCTCACTCCGGCAACGATATTAAATGTCTTATTCAACTGATAGTAGACCTGAAGGCCATTAATCATATACATGGCAGAGTATATCAGTAGCACTGACAGACAAAAGGAAACATACTTCTTCTTATACAGGTATTTTGGTACAAAAACGTAAACAGTAATGTAACTGAACCCCAGAATCAGTGAAGTCCAGTAAAGGGTCCATGAGAAATAGGAGGCAAACATTGCCCGGAAATGATCAACGGGGTACATGATCCCGATACGCAGAAAACTATACAACAGGATGGATGAGCAGAACAGGACATGCCTGAGCACTTTATATTTTTTACGTTCAGAGAAGATCAGTTCATGAAAATTCATGTGCTAGGTTTGGCGCCCAGGATATTGTAGGCTGTTTATTTTCTGATCCGTTCATATTTAGTCGTAATTCGATCCGGATTCCCTGGCTGTCTGATTTTAAAAGCAACTGATGATTGTTCGGATAAAGACTTTCGATCCGCCTGGAAATGTCTGCCCAGATCTGTTGCTGGGAGGAATTATTTTCAGATGAATATTCTTCAAGGCAGGTCAGGCTGAAAAACAGGGTTTCCTCATTTGCATTGATCACAACGTTTATGTTCTTGTCCGAATGATCCTTCGTAGTTAAGTATTCGAAGCTCGTTTCCACAAAGGGCAGCAGGATCAGGGGAGCAATATACAAATTGAAGGAAGGAATATTGACTTCCAGATTTGCCTGGAGACTATCCGCAAAATTGCT
The DNA here is from genome assembly GCA_036512575.1 of Puia sp. GTDB lineage: Bacteria > Bacteroidota > Bacteroidia > Chitinophagales > Chitinophagaceae > Puia. The sequence goes on along the minus strand of DATCAO010000666.1, from coordinate 1,286 downwards.
CTTTTGCAATTCCATATATTCACCGATCACCTCAATTTCTTTTCCAACCAGCACGAAGTCCCTTTCGCTTTCATAGAGTATATAACTCAGTATATCTGCGAGTTTGAGTATCAAACCGGGGGAATCGGCTTGTTTTTTTTTCAATTTGTCTTCCAGCGAATTCAGGGAATGAAAAAGAAAACGGGGATGGATCTGTGTTTTCAAAAGTTTTACTTCACGGGAAATTTTTTGTTTAACCAGCAGCTCATTGGCCTTTTGCTGCAACAACCACTTTTTCGTCAGACGGATACCGCCCGAGAGGCCCATAACGATCAGCGGAATCCAGAATCCATTCACAATGGCATTGTATTTATTGTCGTCAAAATGTATCTTATCGTAGGGAATACCTGTCGATACATGTATGTACACTATGCCCGTGTAACTGGCGCAAATAAAGTTTAATACCATCAATCCTGAAAACGCCAGAACGAATGCTGTTATTTTTTTTTGAAATAGGGAATGAGGTATTACCACATACATAAAAAAATAGGCGGATATTATAAAAGCCGGAACAAAAAACGCATCGAATTGAATAATCGCCGGGATGGTTCGATAGTGTAATGCCTCGTGGGTTCCTCCGATCAGCATGTTTTGCAAACTATAATGAACAATGAATACTGCCCAGAAAGCAAGATGCCTCAGCAGACGATACAGGGGCCTGTTTGAAAATATAAAATGGTATCCTTTCACAAAATGATTCCTTCTTAAAATTAAACAACTATAAACAGATTCGGTAGCTTTCTTTTCACTCAGTTACGAAACCAGCCGAATCGTCGACGAATGTCAGTGATCGACTGCGGCTGCTCATCTCTGCATTAGTTGAAATAAGTGTTTGGAATGGTCTATTCCGTCGATTAAATTATTTATCCATACAGAACGCTTTTATTTTTATCGGGTCTTTATCGATGTCCTCTCTGAAAGCTGTTGTCATTGCATACGGATCCTACCCCGTAAAAAACGTAAGCGTCTTTGTCAGCCGAAACCTTTTATCATCAAAAATTAAAAAAGCCTTTTTATGGAAAGAAAAATCTACATCAAACTCGGAGTTGCTGTTATGGCGATTATTCTTTTGAACTCCTGCGTCAAAAATGCGCCGGGTTCTTTATGTAACTGCAGCCCGGACAACCTGGTCATCACCGCCTCCAAATTCTCTTCGGGTTTTAATAGTCCGCGCGGATTGAAATTTGGTCCGGATGGTTATTTATATGTGGCGGAGGGAGGCCTCGGTGGTTCAAATCTTACCACCT
>DATCAO010000665.1:0-2321 GCA_036512575.1 Puia sp. | reverse complement strand
ATTGAAAATGATTGTTTTTCAATTTTTTAATCTCCCGAATTTTAAAATGCTTAAGGCTTAATTTCTTTTATCTCTATTTGAGGTGCCAGAACTTTATTCAATTGGGGCAGGAGAATTTCCTTTTCCAGGGTGAAGTCTTTCGTTAATTGAATATCTTCTGCACTCGCCCCGATTTTTACCCGGTATGTTCCTGCAGCCGCAACCCACCTGGTTAAATCTGTATCGAAAGAAGCCAGGGAAGAAGCATCCAGGCTAAGGCGGATCGTCTGCGATTCGCCCGGTTTCAGTGATTGTGTTTTTGCAAAAGCCTTCAGTTCTTCTTCCGGTTTATTTATTTTTCCCGTCGGTGCAGTTAAATACAGCTGAACAATTTCCTTTCCGGCCGTTTTGCCGGTATTGGTTACCGTTACGCTGGCCTGCAGATGATCTTTGAAAGTTCCGCTGCTCAATACAAGATTGGAATATTTAAACTGGGTATAGGAAAGACCGTAACCAAACGGATAAGCTGTTTTAACATGAAAACTCAGGTAGTAACGGTATCCCACATAGATCCCGTCTTCATAAATCACTTCTGCAGGTTTACCCATCATCGGATTTCCGGGCGCATTGGGATCCAGTACACGGCCGGGAAATGATTTGGAAGAAGCCACATCGTCGTATTTCATCGGGAAGCTGGTTGCCAGTTTACCTGAAGGATTTTGTTTTCCTGAGAGTACATCAGCAATGGAATTGCCTCCTTCGAGTCCGGGCTGCCAGGCCAGGAGAATAGCGTCTGCCTTATCCCTCCAACTGGCGGTTTCAACCAACCCGCCGATATTCAATACCACAATCAGCTGTTTCCCTTTTTTATGAAATGCTTCTGAAATCTGACTAATCATCATACTTTCATCTTCTGAAAGATCAAAATCATTTTCTACTTTCCGGTCCTGACCCTCACCGGCATTACGGCCCAAAGTGAATATGGCAACATCAGACTCTTCGGCTGACTGACTCAGCATATCCATTTCATGTTTCTTTTCAGGAATAGGCGGCGGCAGGAAAAAGAACCTGGGCTTCGGCCGCTTGGCATTTTCTTCTTTCAGATAGGTCTCATAACTGCCCGTCATTTTTTCGTTTAGCGGATATCCTGCATTGATCAGTCCCTGTTTCAGGGAAATTTTATAGGCTTTATTTACATCGCCGCTTCCCGTACCGCCGGCAATCAACTCATAAGAGGTATTTCCAAAAAGCGCAATGTTCTTTTTTCCGTTTATCGGAAGTGCTTTTTCATTTTTGAGCAGGATCATACTTTCTGCCGCAGCGGACCGCGTGATCGCAGCATGGCTTTTTAAATCCGGTTTATCAGAAGCGGAATATTTTTTAAACGAGGGCGTATTCAGAATCGTATTCAGGATTTTTTCCACATTTCTATCCAGCAGTTTGACATCTAGTTTTCCTGACTGCACAGCATCCACGATGGCCTTGGTCTGGACGGCGGTTCCCGGCATGAGCAGGTCGTTCCCGGCACTCATTTGATCAACAGGATTTCTGCCTCCGAACCAGTCAGACATCACCATGCCCTTATATCCCCATTCATTGCGGAGGATAGTGGTGAGTAATGCTGAGCTCTCAGAAGTGTACACACCATTTATCTTGTTGTATGAACTCATCACCGTCCAGGGAGCAGATTCCTTAATGGCAATTTCAAAACCCTTCAGGTAAATTTCACGCAGGGCGCGTTCACTCACGATGGTGTTGATTTGGTTGCGGTTGGTTTCCTGATTGTTTGCAGCGAAATGTTTGATGGAAGTACCTACACCGTTAGATTGTATACCCCGCACAATTGCAGCAGCGATCTTTCCGGTCAGCAGGGGATCTTCAGAATAATATTCAAAATTTCTACCTCCCAGGGGATTACGATGAATATTCATTCCGGGCCCCAGGATGACGTCGATACCATAGTCGCGGATCTCCGATCCGAATGCTACGCCCACTTTTCGCACCAACGCCGTATCCCAGGATGAGGCGAGCAATGTACCTACAGGAAATGCTGTTGCATAATAAGTCCTGGAACTGTCTCCGTTCCGGATCGGATCAATACGAACGCCCGCAGGTCCGTCTGAAACGGTCATGCTGGGAATGCCTAGTCTTGGGATGGCATGGGTTCTTCCCGCTGCACCCGGCACCTTTTCCGGTATGGCTGCATCAGCCGGATCCAGGGCAGGCAATTGAAAACCTTCTTTACTTACCGAATCTGTATTAGGTTTGTCTGCATTTGTTTTTTTTGCCGGCGCAGGCGAGCCGGGCATTTTAAAACCCATGCCCACGCTCAGCTTCACTTT
>DATCAO010000664.1:0-3236 GCA_036512575.1 Puia sp. | reverse complement strand
CCGGAAGAGCAGATCATCATCACACATGGCACTGATACAATGGCTGTAACTGCGGCTACACTTGCCAGTAAGGTGAGTGGAAAAACCATCGTGCTCACGGGGGCCATGATCCCTTATAAATTCGGCAGTTCCGACGGTTTTTTCAACCTGGGCTGCGCCCTGGCCTTTGTCCAGAGTTTACCCAGGGGTGTCTATGTGGTTATGAATGGTCGTTATTTCAATTGGGACAATGTGCGAAAGAACCGGCAGACGGGACAGTTTGAGGAAGTGAAGTGATCCATCGGTGTGTTAATTCATTATGCAAAACGAAAAAAACAATTTTTCTTTTCACCATGTCCATGATCCTGTTTGGATTCATAAAAATCCATTGGAGGCAATAGGAATCCGTACATTCCATCCTGGTGAAAAAAACAAATCTGTATGGCTGCAGCCCGGAATTTACCATCAGCAGCGAAGCCGGCACGGACGGTAAGTTCCTCACAGTGTTACCGGGATGGGGAAATTACTCTTATGCAGTGAGCACAAAAAATGACAGTGCCCGGTTTTATTTCAACCAGGGATTGAGCATGTATTACAGCTATCACTGGCAGGAAGCCAATAGTTCTTTTAAGGAAGCTGCGCGTTTTGACCCAACCCTCGCCATGGCCTACTGGGGACAGGCGCTGGCCATGGGTCCCGGATACAATTTTTCCCTGCATTATACAATGAGAAAAGAGGTTCCCTCGGTTATGCGTATAATGAATGCAAATGTTGTTCACGCTTCACCCAAAGAAAAAAAACTCATTGAAGTGATGAATCTGCGGTATACTGCCGACACATCGGATAAAGAAAGAAAATCCTTAAATCTTGCTTATGCGAAAGGCATGCATGAACTGATGTCTGCTTTTCCAAATGATCCCGACATAAAAATACTGTGGGTAGATGCCATGATGCTGATCCATGCCTGGGATATGTGGAACAACGATGGTACACCGAAAATGTGGACGCCGGAAATGATTCAAATTTGCGAACAGGTTTTAAAAGAAAATCCGAAGCACCCCGCAGCACTCCACTATTACATACATCTTACGGAGGCTTCCCGTAATCCTGAACGGGCATTGGAAAGCGCCAATACATTGAAGGATCTGATGCCGGGTGTCGCACATATGATCCATATGTCCAGCCACGAATACGAAAGAAATGGTTCCTATGCACTGGGTGTGGAAGTGAATGACCGGGCAGATGAGGATTTGGTGTTGTATAAATCGTTGACTAAAAATCTTAATCTCGGTGCGCACTTTTCCCATTATTTCGCAGTTCAGGCCTATTGCGGATTGAGAGGTGGCATATATCGTAAAGGTTTATCCGATGCCATTCGATGCAGGAACAGCGTTTCTCCTGTTCATGATAATAACTACGCTCAATATCTGTACATGATGCCGACCTTCACCCGGGTGAGGATGGGCAAATGGAATGAAATACTGACGGAAGATTCGGTACCTGATCCCAGCCTGAGTTATGCCGGGGTGATTTATGATTTCGCAAGAGGTATGGCATTTGTAAATACCGGGCATCCGGATTCTGCACGCGTGTCCCTTTTATTATTGCAAAGAAAATCTGCTGATACCATACTGACCGTGGCTGACACGCTAAACAATACGGCACTTGAGCGTGCAGAAGAGGCTCGTGAAATCTTAAGCGCATCCATCTTTTTCTCAGAAAACAAATATGATTCTGCTATTGTGCATATCCGCCGGGCCATCTGGATTGAGGAAAGATTGTTTTATTATGAACCGAAAGACTGGCCCATTCCTGCCAGACAATTTTTAGGTGCTTTTTATCTGAAAATGGGGAATCCTGTGATGGCAGAAAAAACATATCGCGAGGATCTTGTCTGGAACCCGGGTAATGGCTGGTCCTTACTGGGTTTGTACCAGAGCCTATTGGCAGAAAATAAAATCGATCCCGCTGAAGCCTGTAAGAAAAAATATATGCAGGCTTTTTCAAGTGCAGAAGAGATCCCGCCGGGATCGGTATATATGCATTAGTACCAGGGGCAGCGATCCATCAATCAATTCCCGGCGATCAGAAATCAAAAAGAGGATATGCCCTATGATTCCAAAAATCCCTTATATCCTTTTGGATTTGGACTCATGTATCAAAAAAAATAAGTTGACTTCCCTAGTAAGTGTAGGATTTAATCACGATAAGGTCGGATCCGGTTGTTGCAGCGCTGTCTTTTAAAAGGCGCTTACTACTATCGAATGTATAATAATGGGTACCCGTCTCCGTAGTACCACCCGATGTTAATGTGAGTGTTTTTATGAAGTGTGACGGCACGGGTATATAGGGCTGACCGACATTTAAAGTATAAGGCAAATCAGTATAGTAGGTGTAGGTGGTTGTCCCCTGGTCATCTACAGACTGGGTAGCGTTGCCCTGGTTGTCGTAAGTATAATTCGTCGTGTTACTGAGTGAGGAACCGGAATGGGAATAGTCGTATTCTTTTTGCTGTATGAGCAAATGATTGGCATCGTAAATATATTTTTCCGTAGTAGTGTCCCCGCTATCATCAAATTGAAAGGTGCTGTCTACTTTTGATGATCCGTTCAGCCAGAAGTTTTCATGAATGCTCAGATTGCCATGGTCAAAAAGGTCCATCGAAACCGTATTCGCTGAAGGATATGCGTATACAAAATTTAACAACGGGGGTGCGGGAGTTGCCGTCAGGCCCGTAAGGCGGTTGTTCCCGTCATACGTCAGGTCGTAGATGGTTACAGAGTTGCCGATCACGGAAGACCTGATATCCTCTGTATATGTTTTCGGATAGGATGAACTTCCGGTGTTGGTCGAACTATTGTCTTTCTTACAAGACCCCAAAAAACATATTCCGGTCAGGGCCAGCAAAGCCAGTTTAGTTACTTTCATATAGGCAGGAAGATAAACGATTTATTTACAAAGAAAGAATTTGAAGCCATATTCAGGGCCCTTCAATGACTTTATCATCTATAGCATTTGATGATCCGGGCAGCCCCTCCGGCTCACTAAGTAAAAATACTTATGTTAAAATATCCGTTTCCCCCAATTCAAATTGATTATTTCCAGCATAAACGGGTAAAATTGTAACTTGGCAGAGCGGTTCGATTGTCAATTTTAATTATTGCGCTTGGTACGTTACCTCAATATCGTCATTACGAGTCTGAAAATGGCTTTGCAGGAATTCCGTTCCAATAAACTTCGGACTTTTTTATCCCTGC
>DATCAO010000663.1:0-2210 GCA_036512575.1 Puia sp. | reverse complement strand
ATTCATACTGGCCAAATAAGGCTTTTTATACCAGTGCTTATTCCGTTCCTGGAAATTCCAGGTATTGTAGAAAATATATGGCTTACGACTCTCCAGATTTTCTGATAAATCGTTTAACACAAAAGCGCGGTAGAGATGTGCAAGCGTTTCCTGGTCTCCCTCAGCCGCCCCCGTTTCAAACCATACACTGTTAAAAAAGCTTTTCCCAATGGATTGACCCTTATAAAAGTTGCCTTTTACAGATTCTACTCCGAGATGGCGGTTTCTATACAGCTTAAATTGTAAAAAACGTTCAGGGAACGGAGATCCGTGTTCATAGGCAACTAAAAAACAGGAGTTAACATCACTGGCAGAAATTAACGGGCCTGCCAGCGTCATTTCATCGGAAAAATATCGATCTGAAAATGATATTTCTGCCAGTTGGTAACTGTGCGCCTGCTCATTGAATTGTGAAAACCTTACTTCCGTAAAATTTTTGAAACCGCCTAAAGAAGTATTAAAATAATGAATAGGGTGCCCGCTGTAGTTCGTTAGTATTTTATCTGATTTTGAAGTAATCTGGTATTGGAACCGTAAAAAATTGCTGCCGGGCCCAAGCTGAAAACGTAATTTTAAAATGACGTCAGCATTTCCTTTGATGCTGCCCTCGTAGCCATATTGCACTACATGATTACGCAGGGTATCTGTGGAAATAAGAAGAGGTTTATTTGAAAAAATCATTTTAATCATTTTGCCATTGATTTCAAATTCAGGTGTGGAAAATTTATAGGATTTACCCAGGGAAACCAGCTTAAATTCCCATAGCGAACTGTCTGTGTTTGTAATGTTAACCTGAAGTAGTGCGTTCCCAAAGATTGTAGTGCTTTGTATACCGGACGAAAAAACCGGACGGGGAACTATGGAACTGAATACCAAAATCAAGATCAGGAACGAGGTATTTATTTTCATAGTGTAAAAATCATTTTAAGATTTTTGTCCATTCACTTTTCAGGCTTTCCAAAACCTTGGAAGATCAAACACTGAAATCATTACGATCTAATATTTGTTTATCGAGTGCCCGGATAACCATATCCTAATGTGGGAACGGTAATCGTCAATGTCCGGGAAATGGGACAGAAACCGGGATTTCAATTTCAGATATTATTTTTCTTTAGTTCACTGACTGCATGATCGACAGCCCTGGCCGTCAGTGCCATATATGTCAGCGAAGGGTTCTGACAGGCAGACGAAACCATTGCTGCTCCATCGGTTACAAAAACATTGGGGGCATCCCAGATCTGATTGTATTTATTTAAAACGGAAGTTTTTGGATCAAGACCCATGCGGGCACTTCCCATTTCGTGTATACCATCTCCGATTTCATGACCACCATCATGGACTTCAACATTTTTTACACCGCCTGCCTCCAACATCGCTTTGGCTTCAATGAGAATATCCTTTCGCATTTTATATTCATTTTCTTTGAGTTCAGCATCCATGGCAAGAACGGGCAAACCCCATTTGTCCTTGCGACTCGGATCGAGCGAGATTTTATTTTCATGATAAGGAAGTAGTTCTCCGAAACCTCCTATACCCATGGTCCATTGGCCAGGTTCAGTCAAATGTTCTTTTAATTTTTCTCCGATACTATATTCTGCAATATTGCGGCTCCAGCCTTCCCGCCCGGCACCCCCCTGATAACCATAACCTCGGAGAAAATCACGCTTATCGCCATATAGATTGGCAAACCGGGTAACATAAATACCATTCGGCCTTCGGCCATAAATATATTTGTCTTCATATCCTTCCATAACTCCACTGGCCCCAAGGTTATAATGATGATCCATGATATTATGTCCTAATTCTCCGCTGCTGCTGCCGAGTCCATCAGGCCAGATATCTTTAGCGGAATTCATCAGAATCCACGCGCTGTTTAATGCAGAAGCGTTGAGAAAAATAATCTTGGATGAGAAAATATAGGTCTTATTGGTTTCTGCGTCCAGAACTTCTACACCGGTTGCTTTTTTTCTGTCTTTATCATATATAATGCTCGTCACAATGCTCCATGGCCTGATGGTGAGATTACCGGTTTTCATGGCAGCCGGCAGGGTAGAAGACTGGGTACTGAAATAACCACCAAAGGGACAGCCCTCCCAACATCGATTGCGGAACCGACAGGCGTTTCGGTCTGGAATTGCTTCGGTCAGATTGGCGCAGCGGCCGATGATCAT
>DATCAO010000662.1:0-3413 GCA_036512575.1 Puia sp. | reverse complement strand
TGCATTAAAACCGGCTACGATTTTATTTTCCTTTCCTTTTGGAACAGCGCCTTCGGGTTTAACCGGGGTCGTGCATCCGCAGGATGGAACCGCGGATTCAATCACAATGGGATTGGCGCTTATATTGGTAAACATGAAATCATGATAAACCGGAACACCTTGTTTGATTTTTCCGAAATCAAACGTCGTTTCATTGAATTTAATAACGTCCGAAACTGTTTTTTCCTGGGCTAATAAAGAGAGGGATAAAAGAAAAGCACTGAAAAACAATACTGCTTTTTTCATTTTACTGGTTTGTTTGTTTTAAAAATTGTACAGAGGCGTTTTCAGGGGCGGCGGATGCCGGTAATTTATATACTTCACCGGAAATGATTAACGCTTTCGATTGTCCGTTGTTGTAGAGGATCGTAACTGTTTTGTTAAAATGTCCTTCCGCATAGGCATTATACCCAACTTTAATAGGAGCCTCAGCTCCGGGGGCAATGGGTTCGCGGCTCCATTCGGGGGTGGTGCAGCCGCAGGATGCCTGCACATTTTCCAGCAGCAGGAGTTCTTTTCCCACATTCTGAATCGTGAAAACATGTATGACCGGCCGGCCCTGGGGAATTTTTCCAAATGAGTAGTTGCTTTCTATTAACCGGAGGGTCTCTTCTTTGGGCGCAGCAATCGCTGCGGGAGATTTGCCGGCGCCGGTTTGCGCACAGACTGTGAGAACCGTAAACAGCCCATAAATTATCAACAATACCGCCTTTTTCATAGATTATACAGAAATCTTGCTAAAATTACATAGTAAACGTCACCTTTGGCAATAAATTTTAACCCATTTGTTAACCCTGGCCAGGCCATCCACCTTTTAAACGGATGAAATATGGAAAATCTTATCGCCAGCGATCCGCTTACCCTGGAAAATCTCTCTTTTGATCTTTTCCGGAAAGAAGTGCTGAAAGACTACCAGCTGGTTTGTGAAAGCCGGGAAGCCAGCCTTCTTGGGAGGAAAGAAGTACTCACCGGTAAGGCAAAATTCGGCATATTCGGGGACGGAAAGGAAGTACCCCAGGTGGCGATGGCCAAGTTTTTCAGACCCGGTGATTTTTATGCCGGTTATTATCGCGATCAGACCCTGGGGTTTGCCCTGGGAACATCTACCATCGAAGAATTTTTCTCCCAGTTATATGCCGATCCTGATGTCCTGCACGATCCGCACAGTGCGGGCAGGAATATGAATGCCCATTTTTCTTCACCCCTGGTCGGGGAAGATGGTGAATTCCTGGATCTGGTAAACCTGAAAAACTTTACAGCCGGCCTGGCACCTACAGCTGCACATATTCCGCGTTCGCTGGGATTGGCCTATGCCTCCAAGGCATTTCGCCAGATCAGGGAACTGGCAGACCTGAAAAATCTTTCTGTCAATGGGAATGAAGTCTGTTTTTGTACGATTGGTGATGCATCGACCAGCGAAGGTCATTTCTGGGAAATCATTAATGCCGCGGGTGTACTACAGATCCCACTGGCTGTTTTTGTCTGGGACGACGGATATGGTATATCTGTTCCCGTCAAATACCAGACGACCAAGGGTTCCATCTCTGAAGCGCTTAAGGGATTCCAGAAAAAAGAAGGTACAAACGGTATAGATATTTATAAAGTGAAAGCTTGGGATTATGCAGGCATGTGCGAAACCTTTGAAGCCGGTTTGCATAAGATACGGGTTAGCCATGTGCCCGCGCTTTTTCATGTGGAAGAACTCACCCAGCCACAGGGTCACTCCACTTCGGGTAGCCATGAACGTTATAAATCGCCTGAACGGCTGGAATGGGAACGAGCCTGGGACGCGATGAAGAAAATGAAGGAGTGGATCATTGAAAACGCCCTCGCCAGTTCGGAAGAGCTGGTTGAAATCCATACAAAAGCTAAGGATCTGGTAAGAACCAGCAGGAACCTGGCCTGGGAGAAATGTATGGCACCCATTCATCATCAGGTGAACCGGGCGATGAACCTGGTGGGCGAACTGATGGCTGCTGTTCCTGAAAAACAGGAAAAGCTGGAACCCATCATACGTCAGCTTACTGTTATACGTGAACCCAACCGCCGGGATATTATGCACTACCTGCATCAGGTGATCCAGTTAGCAGGAGGGCATCCCGCTTTTGACTCGGTACAGGCATTTTACCAGGAACTGGTCCGGGAAAACGCCAGGTTTTACAACACCCATCTGTACCATGAAGGATGGCGGAGGATTGAAAATATCGAAGCCATACCGGTACGTTATTCTGAGGATTCAGCGATGTTGAACGGTTATGAGATTTTAAATAAATATTTTGACGAACTCTTTGCACATAATCCGAAAGTAATTGCATTTGGTGAAGACCTTGGTCAGATCGGCGACGTCAACCAGGGATTTGCCGGATTGCAATTAAAATATGGAAAAGTCCGCATCTCCGATTCGGGGATCCGCGAAACGGCGATCATCGGTCAGGGTATTGGTCTCGCGATGCGCGGCCTGCGACCGATTGCAGAAATCCAATACTTGGATTACATGCTGTACGCTGTGCAAACGCTGAGCGACGACCTGGCTAGTCTGCAATACCGGACTGCGGGTCAGCAGACCGCACCGCTGATAGTCCGCACCAGGGGACACAGGCTCGAAGGCATCTGGCACAGCGGATCGCCCATGGGTATGCTTGTTCATGCGCTCAGGGGAATGCATATCTGCGTTCCGAGAAATATGGTGCAGGCTGTTGGCATGTATAATACTTTGCTGGAAGGTTTAGATCCTGCGTTGGTGATCGAATGCCTGAATGGATACCGCCTTAAAGAAAAACTACCGTCGAACCTGCTCCACTTCCGCGTGGCCCTGGGTGTACCTGAAATTATTCGCGAAGGAGCTGACGTGACGATCGTTTCATATGGTTCCACACTGCGTATCATCGCCGAAGCGGCGGAATACCTGGAGAAACTGGATGTTGACTGCGAAATTGTGGACGTACAAACCCTGCTTCCTTTCGATATTCATCATATCATCCTGGCCTCTCTCAAAAAAACCAATCGCATTCTTTTTGTTGACGAAGACGTTCCCGGCGGAGCCGCTGCTTATATGTTCAACAAAGTAATGGAAGAACAGGGCGGTTACCGATGGCTGGATACAGCACCCAGGACGCTCACTGCAAAAGCACACCGCCCGGCTTATGCCAGCGACGGTGATTATTTCAGCAAACCCAATCTGGAAGATATCATTGATGCCGTTCAGGAGATGATGAGAGAATAGGCTTAAAGCGTAAAGCATAAGGCTTAAGGCTTTCCTGGCTTACTTGATTTTCAACTTACTAATTATGCTTTATGCCTTGAGCTTTAAGCCTTAGGCCTTAAGCGTTTAAAACGTAAATTTGCTTTTCTAAAATTTTTAAATAATTATGGGC
>DATCAO010000661.1:0-4946 GCA_036512575.1 Puia sp. | reverse complement strand
CGGCAGTCGATGATGCCGGGGAACGGGATCATTCGAGTGCGCCGGGTGGAACTGATTCCCGCATATCTGAATGAGTACCCCGTTATAGATGTCAGAACCGAACTGCTCATTGCCTTTGAATTTGATTATACTCCGGAAGAATCCGGACCACTGATGGCACAAATCCAGGTCTTTAATGATTCCGGAGAATTGATATTTGAATTGTCGTCCCGGAAATATCAACTGAGAAAAGGTATTGTGAGGGGAGAGTCTCTGATTCCCGGAAATTTTTTAAACGATGGCCTGTATTATGTTTCCATTGCTTTTGTAAGCAATTCCAATCTGCGTCTTTTTTACCTGGAGTCCTGTTTGATATTTCACGTGGAAGATTACAGGGAATCCGGCGATGGCTATGGTAAATGGGCCGGTAAGGTGAGGCCGTCTTTCCCTATTTCCCTGAAACAGGAATCCGAATGAACGGGACCTTTATAGAAACTGAACGATTATCATTTCATGTCTGAACGCATTCCTCAAAGTCCTCCCCCGATATCGCCCCCGGCCGATCATGTAAAACGACCCCGGTGGTCGGTGATGATCCCTTCTTACAATTGTAGCCGCTACCTCATTGAAAATCTCCATTCGGTTTTACAACAGGATCCGGGACCGGAAATCATGCAGATTGAAGTGGTGGATGATTTTAGTACCGACACCGACGTGGAAAACCTGGTCCGGGAAATTGGCGGGGGCAGGATTGGTTTTTACGGGCAGCCACAGAATGTGGGCAGCCTGCGAAATTTTGAAACCTGCCTGAACCGGGCGACCGGACAATACATTCATTTATTACATGGCGACGATCAGGTAAAACCTGGTTTTTATTCAGAAATAGAAAAACTCTTTACGCTCTTTCCACAGGCGGGCGCGGCTTTCACAGGATTTATATTTGTGGATGAACAGAATCGGCGATTGTACGACAACCAAACCTTACTCGAAAGTCCGGGTATTCTTCAAAACTGGCTGGTCCGGATTGCCAGCACGCAACTGATACAGGTACCTGCGATGGTAGTGAGAAGATCAGTGTATGAAAAACTGGGTGGTTTTTTCGGAGTGCATTATGGAGAAGACTGGGAAATGTGGGCGCGTATAGCTGCCCAATATCCCGTTGCACACAGTCCTGAAAAACTGGCACTATACCGGGTTCACCGGGATAATATCACCAGCAGGTATTTTCTTACCGGACAAAGTATAACGGATGCGATCCAGGTGGTGAACACCATTCAGAAATATCTACCGGCCGCTGAGAAAAAAAAGGCTAAACGGGCCGCAGAAAAACACCTCGCTTATTATTTTGCGCGTAGTTCAGATAAAATCTATCATCAGTATGGTAAACCTTTCGTTGCCCTGGAACAGGCCAGGCGCTCGCTGGGCCTGTATTTCAGCCCGGTCACTTTTTATTACTGGCTGAAGATGCGCGTGAAGATCGGCATCGGTTATAAAATGAATAAGGAGCCCGCAGCGAACCCGGTTGCTTAATTTTTTGGAGATACTTCTTTTGCCCTGCGCTGGTCACTTTCCTTTTTTTTCGGCATCACATAATCAAATAATTTTTTAAGGTTGTTGAATGGTTGCTCTATGCAATACCAGGAAATGGTGGCGCAGAGAACTGCCAGTATAAAATAGATCCAGAAACTGATATAAGGAGAGGCCAGCCATTTGCCGGCAGCAGAAAGATCATAACCCCATTCACTGAGTGATCGCTGGGCCAGACCAAACATTTTCCAGAAAAACAAGGTGGCAATCAGGTGATACAAATAAATGCCGTAACTGACCTTTGACAGGTATTGCACCATTCCATTTTCCAGGAATTTTTTTGTAAACCCTGTATAACCCCTGTTAGCGACATCGATAACCAAAATGGTGAAGAAAGAAATAAACACACGGTCGAGCCCGATAAAAGTTCTTCGGTGGTTGGTGAAGATCAGTAAAATCCAAAATGGCAGGGCAATTAATGCCGCCCGTTTTATCCATTGATTATTTTCTCTGCCCCGATAGTGCAGGAAGGCCAGCAGCGCTCCGGCAGCAAAACAATCCATACAGGCCGGCATGAGGACCAGCATGGGGAATACCGGCAACCGGGGATAGAACGTCAACATGGCCATACGGAAAAGAATACCGCCGAACACCATCAGACCAAATACTTTCGCCAGGTGCCTGGTCGGGATGAATAAAATAATCCAGGGCCAGATGATATAGAACTGCTCTTCTACGGCCAGCGTCCATAAATGGACCGCATACGGACCCCAGTCGTGCGTTAAGAAAATCCTTACATTATACAGGTAACCAAAATAATATCCGGGATGCTGTCGCAGGTCGAGGCCCTCCAGGGGAAAGAGCAGGAGGATGAACAGATACAGATAATAAGCGGGAAAAATCCGGAGTGTGCGGCGGGTGAGAAAAGCGACCGCCACTTTCCAGGCAGGCATGGCTTTGTCCAGCGCTTTTTGTTTGGCATCAAGCAGGATGCGCGTAATCAGGTAACTGCTTAAAACAAAAAAGAATATGATGAAGGAGCCCAAATCATAGTGCCAGGTTTTGAGGTTCATCAAAAAAAACGAGAAATGGTAGACCACCACAAACAGGACGGCACAGAAACGCAGACCCGATAACTGAGGTTTAAACTTAAATCTGGTTACCGGCTTATTGGTCTCTATTGTTGACAATGCAGTGGTTTTGAATGGATGCGGTTGGTTTCCGGTCCTTTTAACGGGTAATTTCCCAATTTAGTACAGTTTCCCAAATATGGTGTTTTGGAAAAAAAACAGCAAATGCTTTTAAAACCGGAATACAGAAAGTATATTTATTGCTCCCATCATCCTTTGATCTCCTCCAAATATACATTTCCGGTCTGCCGGACTGCTGATCCGTACCTTAAAAGAAACCGATCGTAACCTTTAGCGACCTCTTTTAAATTGATCAGTATGAAAACTTCAAATGCCCGGAGCAATTCATTTTTATTTTTATTGGTTACCATCGGTTGTTTTTCTTTTAGTGCATTAAAAAGCCAAAACTGTAATCTGTGTAAGATTGGTTCCTTTCCTTCCGTAACCGTGTATCAGGCTTTTCAAACGGGTCATGGTATGGGGTTTGGTGTGGAAGCAGGCACCTGGAAAAAAGACGCCGGCAAATTCAGTTATTTTATCGGTACGAGTTTGGTTTGGGCCAACAACAGCAACACAAAAATAAAAACAACGACTCCTGCCGCCAATCAGACCCTGCTGAGTTTCTACCTCAAGGGGCAGTATCAGCTCACCAATCACCTGTATGCCATTGCCGCTCCCGGAATTGTGAACCTGACGTATTTCGAATTCCAAACCGGATTGAGATACGTGATTCCGATGACCCGGGTAATCGGTATTGGTGTAGAGCCGGCTTATGCTTTCGGCCAGAAGCAATTTGTAGTGAATGCAAACATGCATTTCGCACTTTGATAAAATAAAAAATCCATGCACAACTTCCGGCCATGCATGGATTAATATATTCTTCCCTTTAATGGGCTTTATCTACGTCATTGTATTTTGCCGTCCAGGAATCGATCTTGGCTTTATCTTTTTTTGATTCATAGATCGTAACCAACATATCATACGACTCACGGAGTGCTACTTTGTCTGCCTTCTTTAACTTACCCTGCGAACCCAACAACTGGTCAACCTTTTCCAGGTAAGGAACCGCTTCGTCGAAACGTTTAACAGCCATTGCACGGTATTCCTGTCTTTGTTTCAACTCATCTGCATTCGTATTTCCCTTGGGTTTTCCAAGCACCTGGTATTCCACTCCCTGGTTATAGGAAATCTGACCGAGTACCAGGTAGGCTTGCGGGAATGACGGATTAAGTTTCACGCTGGTAAGCAGTTTATCTTGTGCTTTCTTAACGAGTTCATCTGAATTGGCAACCTTCTTTCCCGTACTGGTATCCGTTGCATACTGATATAATTCAAGTCCGTAGTTGAAAAAATAGATCGAACTGTCCGGGTGTTCCTTGTTGATCTGTTCATACTTGGCAAAAAGTGAATCCTTAGGACCGTTCTTTCTCAGTTCATCCAGCGACAATTCATCATAAAAAAGATCATTCGGATATTTTGATTTGCCCAACGCAATGTATTTGGCAGCATTTGCTTTGTCGCCCTTTCGGATATAATAATCAGCAAGCCATTTATAAATTTCAGCCATATCGTTTCCTCCGATCCGGGAGATTCCTGAATCCGCTATTGTTCTATAGTAGATGGCAGCATCATCCCGCTTATTGTCTTTTTCTGCAGAAATACCCGCATACAACAGGGAGGTAGAATCCATACTCTGTTTGATCCATCCGTTTTTGTACATCAGATCAATCGCATTTACGGCAGTACTGAAAAATAACAGGGACTGGTCATAATTCTTCGCCTCGTAATTCGATACACCGGCCGAGAAAAGTCCCGGGTATATTACATTCAGCGGTTTATAACCATCGGCAATGATCAATACCTGTTTTTTATCGTCGTACTTAATGTAGTTCTTCAAGGCGTCGAACGATTGGACCAGCGCATCCGGATACTGCACTTTCAATTGCGCATTCGTGCCGATCGTATCATATATTTTCACCTTGGTGTACCAGGCTTCTGCATTCTTTGAGAATTTTTCGGTCAGCAGTGCCTTGTCTATTTCGTCTTTGGCTTCGACGAATTTATTTGCCTTAAGCAAATCTTTCGCTTTATCAACAGATTGAGCAAACAATCCGGAACAAACTACAGCCAGTAAAAGGCCTAAAAGCATCCGTTTCATGAGATTTTTTATTTGAAGTTTTCTGTTGACTTTATTCGACACCTGACTCCGGAGGTAGTATATCCAAAACCGGACCTTCTCCATCCTTAACCTCTTCGATGGTTGATTCTTCGTCAAGTTGCGTAATGGCTGCGATACCGTCTCCTTCATCC
>DATCAO010000660.1:0-4022 GCA_036512575.1 Puia sp. | reverse complement strand
CGTATAGGGAAAGTCTGTTCATTTTTAGAAATGATTTCGCAGAGACTTTCGGGTATGTCCGGTGGCAGGGGAACAGCTGTAATGCGGAACAGGTTTTCTTTGAAGTCTTGCTTTACATTGGCCACTGATCCGTCGAGAATTTTTTTGCCCTTATTGATCAATACGATCTGGTTGCAGATTTCCTCTACCTGTTCCATCCGGTGGGTGCTGAAAATAATGGATGCCCCGTTTTTGGCGAGGCGGAAAATCTCATCCTTGATCAGATTGGCATTCACAGGATCGAGACCGCTGAACGGTTCGTCGAGTATGATGAGTTCCGGGTGATGCATGACCGTTATTACAAATTGCAGTTTCTGCGCCATGCCCTTGCTCAGGTCTTCAATTTTTTTATTCCACCAGGTTTGCATTTCAAAACGGGTGAACCAGTCTTTGGCCTGGCTGTTGGCCTCGCTGGCTGAAAGTCCTTTGAGCCTCGCGAAGTAAACAGCCTGTTCACCGATTTTCATCTTCTTATACAATCCCCTTTCTTCCGGCATATATCCGATGCGTGCGGCATCTCCATCCGGATTAAATTTTTTGCCATTGAACTGTATGGTTCCTTCGTCGGGATAAAAAATACCCGTGATCATCCGGATCAGGGTGGTCTTTCCTGCGCCATTAGGGCCGAGTAATCCGAAGATGGTTCCTTTCTCCACCTTAAAGCTGATATCATCCACCGCTTTTTGTGTGGTGAAATATTTCTTCAGGTGTTCTGCTTCAAGCATGGTCATGCATCATGATTTTGGTTGAAAATATTTCCGCAATTTTTTCTGCTACCCGTTCACCATCCATCGCCGCGCTCATGATACCCCCTGCATATCCTGCACCTTCGCCGCAGGGGTACAGGTTCGTGAGTTGCGGATGCGTTAGTCTCAGATCATGCCTCGGGATGCGAACGGGGGATGAAGTTCTGGATTCTGTGGCAACAACGATCGCCTCCTGTGTAAAATATCCTTTCATTTTTTTATCGAAGGCGGGAAATGCCTGTTGCAGGCAACGGCCGATCGCTTCAGGAAAAATTGACCGGACATCGGCCGGTTGCAATCCGGGGGTGTAGGAACAGGCAGGCAGACTGCCTGATAATTTACCCGACACAAAATCCGTAAGTCTCAGGGCGGGTGCCCTGAATTTTCCACCGCCTGCCGCAAAAGCTTTTTGTTCTATGGCTGATTGAAAGAACATGGCAGCGAGGGCACCCCGGGTGGAAAATGACTGCCAGTCTTTTTCTTCGACATTGACCACGATGCCTGAATTGGCGTAAGGATTATTTCGTTTGGACGGCGACCACCCATTAACGACCAGTTCGCCGGGGCCTGTGGATGCAGGTGCGATAATACCTCCGGGACACATGCAAAATGAAAAAACGGAATGCTGGTTTTCGGTTTGGATAAGTTGGTAGGCTGCCGGAGGAAGTCCGCTCACGCGGGGGCCCTGGTCACGTATATAATGATATTGTATTGCGTTGATGAGTTCCTGCGGATGTTCCACGCGCAAACCCAGGGCAAAAGGTTTGGCATGGATCAACTTATTTTTATCCTGGAAAACTTGATATATATCACGCGCGGAGTGACCGGTTGCCAGGATGAAGGCATCCGCCTTCAGCCTGTCGCCATCCGCGGTTTGTATTTCTGTGATTTGCTCCCGGGCTTCTGACCATCCGGTGAGTTTTTTAGAAAAAAGTATTTCCCCTCCGCAACACAGTATGTAGTCGCGCATGGCCTGGATGATGCCGGGCAGTTTATTGGTGCCAATATGCGGATGTGCTTCATAAAGAATATTTTCTTCTGCACCGAACCGGACAAAGAGATCCAGTATCCTCTGGATATTTCCTCTTTTATTACTGCGGGTGTACAGTTTACCGTCACTATAGGTGCCCGCTCCGCCTTCGCCGAAACAATAGTTGCTTTCCGGGTTCAGGATTCCTTCCTTATTTAATATTGCCAGATCGCGTCTGCGTGAACGGATGTCTTTTCCTCTTTCAATGATCACCGGGCGAATGCCGGACCGGATCAGGCTGAGTGCTGCGAAGAGTCCGGCGGGGCCGGCACCAATGATGAGGACCGATTTCGGCGCATGCGTCAGATCGTAAACGGGTTGTTCGAACAGTGTACGGGGACGAACAGGTTCGCTTATAAAAGCGGTAACGGTGAGTAAGGTGAACGGGAAGCGGGAGCGGGCGTCCAGTGAGCGTTTCAATATCTGGTAACCACTGATGCTTCCGGGAGTAACGGCTGCTTCCTTCGCCAGCAGGTTCCTGATCACCGCATCATCTGACCCTTCAGGCACCGGAACTTTTATCTGAATTTTTTTTTGCATCCGGAATGAACGGGAACCGCAGAAAGTAATTAAAAAATCCTGGATGGTAAAACTAGGTTAAGTAAATTTCAAAAAAAATTTTTAGTGTAATTTTTGATCAGGTAGTTTCCCTGAACTGGCTGGTTCACCGTGTTTTACTCCGGGTAAAATAGCAGGGTCAAAAAGGGTCTAAAAATTTTTTTAAAAAAACTTTGGTTAAATCACATTGCTGTCAAAATATCTGTATCTTCATTTGCGTCTCAATCATATCATATGGAGAATAATTGTAAAACATCCGAATCAGATTTTCGACTCTCCATAAATAATCTCTCTAAACCTGCGTCCTTATTGAGTTTTGTTGATCCTTCTCTTTGTACTTCATGTTATGAGGGGCCGGTTTGCCGATATCTTCGGCGAAGTACCAACGGACGAAGTACGGGTTAATCAGACCACAGCATTTTTACAGTCCTTTTGATCAACTTGAATTACTGATGAAATTTTTTTATGTTCTGCCATGCACCCGAACGCTACCTAAAACAGGCGATTAATAAAAAATTTTTTATTCAGAAATTAATCTTGATATTCGTCCCCCTGCAAAAAATCCGTCCTCGAAAAACATCCGAAAAAGAACTCTTAAAAAGATTTTTAACCAGCCTTAAACTGCTTTTGTTCTAATGCCGAAAACCTTCGAAAAAGTCTGGGCCAATTGTCTTGAGATCATAAAAGATATTGTTGAATGGCAGCATTATAAAACCTGGTTTGAACCGATACGACCGGTTGAGTTAAAAGTGAACGTTTTGGTGATCCAGGTTCCGAGTCAGTTTTTCTTCGAGTACCTGGAAGAGCACTACGTGAATTTGTTGGCAAAAACTTTGCGTAGGATATTGGGAAAGGATGCACAACTCGAATACCGGATCATGGTGGATAGTGGCAACCAGCAAAACAAACCATTGACAATGGATGTACCCGCTCATAATTATAAGACGATTTCCAATAATGAAATGGATTTTCCCCTGATCATCAACAATCCGGTGAAAAATCCGTTCGTGATACCCGGGCTGAAGAAGATGCAGATCGATTCACAGCTGAACCCGGTATATACTTTTGATGTATTTATTGAAGGAGATTGCAACCGGGTTGCCCGCCGGGCCGGAAAAACCGTCGCGGAGAAACCGGGAGCCAATTCCTTTAACCCCCTGGTCATTTACGGCGGCGTCGGATTGGGTAAAACCCACCTCGCCCAGGCGATCGGGAACGAAGTGCGCAGAACGCACCACAATAAAGTGGTATTATATGTCAGTTCCGAAAAATTCATCAACCAGTTTATCGACCACAGCCGCAATAATGCCATCAACGATTTCATTCATTTCTACCAGCTGGTGGATGTACTGATTATCGACGACGTGCAGTTTTTTAACCGGGCTGAAAAATCGCAGGATGCATTTTTTGCCATCTTCAATCACCTGCACCAGAGCGGTAAGCAACTGATACTCACTTCAGACAAGCCACCCAAAGATCTGGAGGGCGTACAGGAGCGACTGCTCAGCCGATTCCGCTGGGGCCTTAGTGCTGACCTGCAGGTACCAGACTATGAAACGAGGATTGAGATCCTGGAACGCAAGATGAAGAATGATGGCCTGGAAATGCCTAAAGAAGTGGTAAAATATCTCGCATACAATATCAACAGC
>DATCAO010000659.1:0-3175 GCA_036512575.1 Puia sp. | reverse complement strand
AGACGCCCCTTCAGGCAATACACGAATTTTATATCCGAAATGCAGGTCGGGATAAATGATCGGATTAAATCCTTTCCGGTTGATGGAAGAATCGGGATATTCCATACGCACGCTGATCTCCTGGGTTTTTGAATCCACGACCCGCTTGCCCACTTTTGGAATCGCTGCCCACTGACCCGGCGTGGGTTCCAGCCGGATATCTCCGTTTGTCGCCACACGCACACCATTTTGGATCACACCCACCCCACCCTGATGGCCTTCAGGATAAAAATCATGGGCCAGCATCACATTCACACCCTGGTTTTCCAGGTACTCATCGGGGTTCAGGTGCATGCCCGGAACTTCCGCAGTCTGTTGGGCACTCAAAGAATGGGTCAATACAATAAATAATAGGGTCAAAAAGAATTTCATCATGGCGCTGGCGTGTTTGGATGTCCTTAGATTTTGCGTGAAGGGCTCTGGAACGAAGATAAAATTCCCGTTATTGAAATATGACGGGAAATTTGGGTTCATCCTTCATCATATCCTTTAGTGCCACCTTCCCAAACAACCTGCCTATAAAAGATTGTTTATATTTTACTTTGTCCAAAGCCATTTCATCCCACTTTGTACAATGCCTCATCATTTGCGACACATTCATTTTTCCCCATTGGGCTGTACTATTTTCGCTGAGGGACTGAATTCTGCCTTTTATTTCATCTCTCGTAGATTGATCAAATATCGACTTCATACACAGTATTTTTCGTTTGGGAACATACAAAGATATAAATCGATGGGTTCCATCGGGAGATTTCGCAAAATAAATCAGGGGGTACAGCAGATCTTTTTCACAGTTCCCCATATGATATAGGCGGCTACTGATTGGAAATATAATTCTGACTTCCAACGAATGGTGCTATTTTTATTGAACCAAACGTATAAATTATTATACTATGAAAAAGTTTTTGCTTCTCTCCTTTTTGTTGGCTGGTACCTTCTCCGCCATTTGTCAATCGACGAGTAACTATGCCGGAGATGTAGACAAAGCCTATGGACTCATCAGAAATGGCGCTTACAAAAACGGATATAAATACCTGATTAAATTTGCAAGCACCAAACAGGCGGCAATCAGCGTTGAGCCCAATACCAGTTACCTCATTTTTTTCGTTTATGATAACACCAATCATCCCAAGGCCGATTTCCAGGCGCATTTGATGACGCCCGACAGTGCACTGATGAAAAAATACACGCTGAAACCATTCGACCGTGCGCAGGTCGGCGTTGCAAGGGGCGAACAATTGGAATTCCGCACGCCCGAAAAATTTATCACCGGAGAAACAAAACCGGTTAAATTAAAAGCAAATCCGCCAGCGTACATCTATGTTTATTACAAAAAGTAGTTGTCACAACATATCCCGCCAAACTCGCAGATTCTAATATCAATTGAACCAGACCGCATAACCCTGCCTTCTCAGATCCAGGGCAAGTTTTTTTTCCATGCTCAAAGCCTGTTGTCTGGTCATGGGCTTCAGGTTGATATGATCGTAGAGGCTGGGACGTAAATAGATTCCGTATTTCTGAACGATATTGGCGGACAGCTTCTGTCCTTTTTTGTTTACGTATCCGGTTTTATGTTGTTTAAATCGTTCTGCGGGAGTCTTGCTGGTCATGCCCACATACAGACACTCGAGCACACCATTGAATTGTGGATTAGCCGTTCGAAATTTTGTGCTTTCTGTAAAGACCCGTTTTGACAGCTCTACAACATACACCTGATGGCTCATTTTTTTTTCAAATTTACCTTCCCCTTTATTAAACTCCATAAAGGTGCAATAAATACTGGTTTTTCACTCTTCTTCCAAAGAATGGTTAACAATGCGGCAGACCGTGACCGCATCACAAAACAAATGAAATACCAATTACACACCATTTACTTTTACCGGATAGGGAGTAACCACGCTAACTGGGCCAAATGGTACTCCCTGTTCTAGCCGTCCATTAGTATTTATTGCAAATGCCACAACTCATTTTATGATTATCTGATAGTAAACAGAAAATTTCAGGGCGTTTTTGCAAACCGGTGCAAAATGAAATGTTAAGGTTCTTCAAACAGGCGATCTTCCATTTCTAATACATTCGATTAGTATTTATCCATTGGGAAACCTGTTGGAATGAGATTATTTTTATTATGTCTTAAAGCCATATTAAAATATTCTTTATGATACGTTATAAAACATTCCATGCTCAATCAGTTCCTGGAAATCGCATTTTAAGAAGATTTGTTTTCTTGCTCATCATCGTATCCATCGGATTATCTTCCTGCAGTGAAGAACAAGGCTTAGAACAATCCCCGGTTTCGGAAGATCAAACCCAGCCTCCGGCTCCCGATGTTTATCTGGCTGGCACCACCGTCGATGGCATTCATTCGAAAGCAACGTACTGGGTAAATGGGAATGCGGTGACCCTCACGGACGGATCAAATGCGGCGGAAGCGGTCTCTATAGTTGTATCCGGTGAAGGTGTATTTGTTGCAGGGTATGAAAACAACGGAATGTACCAGGTAGCGAAATATTGGAAAAACGGAATTGCGGTTCCTCTTACTGACGGTACAGCCCCGGCGATGGCAAGTGCGATCACGCTGTCGGGAAATGATGTGTATGTTGCGGGATATGAAAGCAACTCGACAAGGACAATCGCAAAATATTGGAAAAACGGGAAAGCGGTTTCACTCACTGACGGGACAAATGATGCCCACGCATACGCTATCGTAGTTGCGGGAAATGATGTTTATGTGGCGGGTGATGAGTATAACGGATTACATTATGTAGCCAAATACTGGAAGAATGGAGAATCCATACTTCTTACAGACGGTTCCAAAGAAGCGCATGCCTGTTCTTTAGTTGTTACAGAAACGGACGTGTATGTCGCAGGAAGTGAAAAAAGTGGAATCAATGGAAATATGGTCGCTGACTACTGGAAAAACGGTACAGTATTCCATCTGACAGATGGCTCAAATAATGCCAGGTCCAATGCCATAACCGTTTCAGGAACTGATGTCTTTGTAGCCGGAGCTGAATTGAAGGATGGCAACTATTTCGTCGCTAAATACTGGAAAAACGGCGAGGTAATCGACATTACAGATAATTCAAATTACTCCATGGCTAATGCCATTGTTGTTCAGGATCATGATATTTAC
>DATCAO010000658.1:0-3493 GCA_036512575.1 Puia sp. | reverse complement strand
CAAAGCAGTTTATACCATCCATGACGTAGTCATCTACGCGAATTTTTCCATCAATACCGATACCGCCATGCCCCTTAAACCTACGATCTGGCAGGGTTATACCATCATCGACCCCGGCCAGCTGTTTAAGCCCAGTTTGTTCAGCAATACCCTGGCCTATAAACCCGGAAGCACCTATAATATTACGACCCAGAATCTGAGCCTCAGCCGGCTGATCAACCTGGGTGTATTTAAGTATGTCAAATTGAATTTTAAGGAAGTGGATTCCATCCATCATCAACTCAATACCTATTATTACCTGACGCGTACGCAAAAAAGATCGCTGGTATTCCAGGTTTCGGGGCTTACGGAATCAGACGATTCTTATGGCGGAGCGCTTACCATCAGTGCCCGCAACAAGAATGAATTCAGGGGAGCGGAATTATTTGTGGCCAGTATTTATGGTGGATTGGAAACGCAGAATCTGGGAGGTGGTCAGTATACCAATATTTTCAAGCTGGGCGCGGATTTAAATTTATACATTCCGAGGGTTATTTCGCCATTTACCATTCACTCCAACAGGGACTACATGCCCAAAACCCGGATCAACCTGGGATATCAATTTTATAATAGCACCAATCAGTACACACTGAATTCTTTCAAGACCAGTTACGGTTATGTGTGGAAAAAATCGGAACAAAACGAAAACCAGTTCAACCTGATTACTATTAATTATGTTAATCCGACCAATATTACTCCCCAATTCCAGGAACAGCTGGATACCAACCAAACCCTGGCCAGGAGTATCGAGCGGCAGTTTATCATCGGACCCAATTTCAATTACAACTACAATACACAATTGAGTCCGGTGAAAAGAGATCACAATTTTTATTTCAATGCCAACATCGACTTATCGGCCAATGTGATCGGCTGGGTGACCGGGGCTGACTATAATACGGGCAATGTGAAGAAAATTTTTAACACCCCTTTTTCGCAATATATCCGGGGTGATCTCGATTTCAGGTATTATTTGAATTTCAGTCCGACGACGGTACTTGCCAGTAGAATTACCGGGGGCATCGGATTTGCGTACGGTAACAGCACCACGATGCCATTCATCAAAGAGTTTTTTGCCGGGGGGCCCAATGATATCCGGGCTTTTCAATCCAATACGCTGGGGCCGGGTACCTACTATGCAGGCAATCGGGATACGGCCTATATCGCCAATCAACCCGGAGACATCAAAATGGAAATCAATACCGAGCTCCGCTTCAAAATTGTTTCCGTTGTTCACTGGGCATTTTTCGTCGATGCCGGGAATATATGGACCCGATTGCCGGATACTTCAAGGCCGGGATCTCAATTCACCCCCCAGTTTTATCAGCAGATAGCCGTTGGGGTAGGCACCGGCCTGCGAATTGATTTTGGCATCCTGGTGATTCGTTTCGATCTGGCTGTTCCGGTTCGCGAACCCTGGAGGCCGGCCGGCTCTCAATGGTTTTTTGACGGCAGAAACAGGATTTTGAATTTTGCGATAGGGTATCCGTTCTGATCCCACCCCTCCCAAATGATATCTATTTCACAAACTCGAGAATATCACCAGGCTGACAATCCAAAACTTTACAGATAGCCTCTAAAGTGCTGAAACGAATGGCTTTTGCTTTGCCGGTTTTTAATATGGAAAGGTTTGACAAGGTTAAATCTACTTTTTCTGAAAGTTCATTTAACGACATTTTTCGTTTCGCCATCATGACGTCAAGGTTTACAATGATTGGCATAGGTTATACGGTTAATTGGTTTTCTTCCTGAATTTCGATTCCACGTTTGAAAACCTGCGAAATAATGTACATCATGGCGGCCATGAACAGATATTCATCTCCGCTGTTGTTAGTGGCTAAATGTATGCTTGTTTCTGTCGACACGTAAAAAATTAAGGTCTTCCAGAAAATGGTGCTTACGATCCAAACACCAAGCATCAGGTAAGCAATTTTTTCTAATTTTTTTTCTACTTCGATCGAAAAAGGAGTTTGAAGTTTAAGCTTCGACAACAACTTAAACACCACATACCAGATAAGGGCTTTTAAGGCGAAGACTGCAATCGTCAGACACATGGAGAGAACATAAAGTGCGGTGTCATGCTCACGGATGCCGAATAGCGTAAGGTCTGCTTCATAAGTGTGTTTTGCCCATTCAGGGTTTATAAAACTGGCTACCAGAGTCGTCAACCGACTCCCCCATAGTATCGAGTACCAAACGACGCCCATAAAGGCTAAAATTTTCGAAATCGATAAAATTGTCTCTGTTTTTGTTTTCATGTTAATTTGTTTAGGATGCAAATATAGATAAATATTTATTGATTAACAATAAATATTTATCTAAAATAAGAAAATAAAGGTTACCCGCGCATAAATCGTTTAAAATGAATGAGAAAGCGGGCTGCCATCCGGTGTGGGACAAAAAAACGTCTGGCGGGGCCAGGATCTTAAGTAAAGATCAGGAACCGGCATGTTGCCGTATGTACCTTATGTAATTCAATAAAACTCCGCAAATTTGCCAACACCGGAATAAGTATATCCCGCTTGATATAACTTCAATTTTGTCAAACTAAAAAAATATGGACAATCCTTTCAGCAACCAGGTCATCTGGATAACGGGAGCCTCATCAGGAATCGGCGAAGCGCTTGCTTATGCTTTTTCAAAAAAAGGTGCAAAGCTGATTCTATCGAGCAGAAGAAAGGAAGAATTGGAAAGAGTGAAGGAGGCTTGCAGTAACCCTGAACAGGTGCACATTCTTCCATTGGATCTTTCTGACGGCCCCTCACTGGAAGGAAAAGTTCAAGAGGCCATCGCCTGTTTCGGCCAGGTCGATATGATGTTGCATAATGGCGGTGTTTCCCAGCGGGGACTCGTAGCAGATACGAATTTGGATGTGCATCGCCGGGTCATGGAGCTGGATTATTTCAGCTATGTGGCCATTACCAAAGCCCTGCTACCACATTTCATGGCGCAAAAATCCGGGCATTTTGTAGTGACGAGCAGTGTCATGGGGAAAATAGGCACCCCGATGCGGTCGGCCTATGCGGCTGCTAAACATGCCTTACACGGTTTTTTCGATTGTCTGAGGGCAGAAGTTTCAGTTCACAATATCAAAGTAACCCTGCTGACTCCAGGATATATCCGCACGAATATCGCCTTAAATGCGCTTACCCGGGATGGCGCCAGGCTTGGTATTCATTCAGAAAATATAAACAACGGACTTGCACCCGAACGGGCGGCCGTCCAGATACTGAACGCTATTTCAAAAGGCGCGTATGAATCCTATATCGGAAAATTCGGCGGGGAACAATTCGCACTCTGGCTAAACCGCTTTGCTCCCAACCTGCTGATCAAAAAAGCCAAAAAATTGACTCCGAAATAAAGTTGTGCGGTCGTTCAATTTTTATTCTCCGCGACCGGCTGATCCGAACTTTCCAGGACTTCTTCTGATTTTGATTTCTTCAGCTCCACTTCGCAA
>DATCAO010000657.1:0-2054 GCA_036512575.1 Puia sp. | reverse complement strand
TGCCGGTTACACGCAGACCCCGTGCTTCTGCTTTTTTGCAAACTTCATCGAAAGCGATATGCAGCGGAGTCATATTCAGGTTGGTCAGGTTCATGGATATTTGTGCGACTCCATATTCTTTGATAAACCAACCAATGGCTTTAACCGATTTTAATGATCCGGGGGTCATTACCGGCAGTCCGGCCTTGTCCCTGACAATTGTACCATTTATCGGATCCCCTTCCCTTTTAATTCTGCCAGCTTCCCGCACATCAAATGCAACACTATTAGCACGGCGAACGGACGTGGTATTTAAATTGATATTATATGCGACCAGGAAATCCCTGGCTCCGATAACCGTTGCTCCCCGCTTCTCATCAAATACAGATGGTCCGAAATCGGGTTTCCATTCCGGCAGTTTTATTTTCTCTGAAAACCCTTCGTACTCACCAGCACGTATAACCGATAAATTGCTGCGTTCTTTATTTTTTTGCGCATTTTCATAGAGGTACACCGGAATCGCAAGCTCCTTTCCCACCCTCGCAGCGAGTTTTTGCGCCCACTGCACGGTTTCCTCCATATTGATTCCGGAAACCGGGATCAGCGGACAAACGTCAGTCGCCCCCATCCGGGGATGTTCACCCAGATGCTGCCTCATATCAATAAGTTCGCCGGCTTTTTTTATAGCCAGGAATGCAGCCTCAACAACATTTTCCGGGCTGCCGACAAAAGTGACGACGGTTCTGTTGGTTGCTTTTCCGGGATCTACATTTAGCAACCTGACGCCTTCCATCGATTCTATTTCTCTCGTGATCCCCTGAATGATCTGGAGGTCTCTGCCTTCACTAAAATTAGGAACGCATTCGATTATGGGTGTCATATCGCAAAGTTGGATCGCGCAATGTTAAGAAAACTAAATCAATCTGCATCGGAAAGCTGCCGGCGGGGACGGATGAAATCCATGGGTTTTTTCAGGAAATATCGACCCAGTATTCCCAGAAATTCAGGATATTCTTTCAGTTTGACCCCCCGTGATTTTACTGCCACGATAAAGGCCAGGGAAAAACTGATGAGAAAATTTAAAAATCCAATAGCCAGTACCCCCAGAAATATAATAGTCAGATAACCCAGGGGCATGTTTCGAATGCCCAGTCCGTAAAGGGCCACAGATACGTTTCCCGCGGAAATGGTTATGTGCCGGATATCAAACGGGAATCCGAGGATCTTACTTACAATAGACGACATGCCCAGCATAAAACCCAGGGAAATATTTCCAATAATGGCTCCTGCATTGTTTTCAATAAACCGAACCCGGCGATTTCTTTTTTCAGCTGAAATGCCCAGCCGCCATCCCGGCTGATTTCTTAACCGCTCTCCTATCCGCCCATACAGAATTTTATTTTGCACATAACCGGCGATGATACCACTTAAGAAAAGAAACACACCTGTAAAACACGCATACAGTAGTGAAAGGCTATGCCAGGGATGCTGACTTTCCAGCATGGCCCAGGCCTTGTCGCCCTCCAGGATTTTTGTTTTGGTGATCAGTTCATACAACCAGGCCAATAAAAAAGCACCTGGAAAAACGATCAGGAGATTTCCCGCGAAGGATGCGATCTGACTTCGCGAAACACGTGCTACGGTTATCGCCAGATTATATAAATTGGGTTTATAGGTATTGCCCTTGGTATCCAGCGAGCTGGCTACGGCGCTGGCAGTAAACGCGGGCTGTTTGGTGGCCAGTGTACCTCCCGTTGCATCGATCAGCAGGAAGCCGATACTATAATTCGTGCTATAGGCAAATCCATGCCAGAACAGGGGCAGTTCGATTGCGGTGAGCAGGTTTTTGAAAATGGAAATAAACGCGGTGATCCCGCCGCCTTTCATGGCACTCCACATCATTTGTCGATATTCCTTTGGGGTTGCCGTGATGTAATGATTTCCTTTCAATCCTTTATGTTCGGCAATCTGGTATGCCAGGTAACCGAGGGATTGAGACAGGAATTCGCGGATGCTGTTTTTGGTATTTTCATTTCTCACCAGCATTTTAAAAAATGAAATCAATCGATCGGAAT
>DATCAO010000656.1:0-2473 GCA_036512575.1 Puia sp. | reverse complement strand
TTTTTATAAAATGACTTTCCAGTACGAACCCAAATCAGTCAACGACGGAGCCGCCCTGAATTTTCACCTGAGCCGCAAAGAAAAACTGGATATCGCCAATGCCGTGAGCAGCCCGCTGAATCAACAGATTCTGAAAAGTGTGGATGAATTGTTGAATCCGTGATCAAGGCCCGATGCTTGATGCTTGAGGCCTCAGGCTTCGCGCCTCCCGCCTAAAATGGCTGTATCAAATGAAAACAATGCGGGATGATCCGGATTTCAAATGCAGCCTCCGTATCCGTAGGATCTCCGTCGATATGCATGGGAGCGAGTTCCGGATTCGCGATACTGATTTTATCAGTCTGCAGATAAATGATTTTTTTTTCGTCGCGAATATCCGACACATGCAGCGGAAGGTTATTCCCTGCAATATGGTGCAGAACGGTAAAAGGCAGGCTCAGTTTACTCATTTTTTTTACGATCACTATGTCCAGCAAACCGTCTGAAAGACTGGCTTTGGGCGCTATGGTAAACTGGTTCCCAAACTGATTGCTGTTCGCAATGCTGATGAAAAAAGCATCTGTTTCCAGTAACCTGCCGTTCAATTTGATCTGGAAGGGATAGGGCCTGGATTTGAAATATTGCAAGGTGGAAATCCGGATATAGGTTTGCAACCCTCGCTTCTTCTGTTTTGCAAATTCATGGGCCACAGCTGCATCGAATCCGATGCCGCAGAGCATACAGGAAAATTTTTCGTTGATATAAAAAGCGTCTACGGGACTGGCTTTCCCAATAAAAATCAAGTCGAGGGCGCGACCTGTTTGTTTGGGGATTTTTGCGGCGAGGGCGAGGCCATTACCGGATCCCATGGGGATGATTCCAAACTGAACCGGTTCTCCCTGGAGGGCATTGACCACGGCATTCACGGTGCCGTCGCCACCACAAATCACCACATCGGTAATGGCTTCCTTGCTGATCAGCTCCTTAAGGTTTTCATATTGCCCGTTTGCTGTTGACGGAAGAATGTCGAAATCAATTCCGGCCTCCCGCGTTTTGCGAATGATCAGATCCTTTACCTGCGTCTTTTTCCGGGTACCGGAAATGGGATTGATCAGATAAATGATTTTACGGGTCATATATGCAAGATCAGCTAAAAGATGAATTTCGTAAAAGAAATCCCCACTCTTTCCTTACCCGTTGATTATAGTTTCCGAACTTGGAGTTCCCTAACTGATAATAAATTTTCAAATAATGATTGCTGTGCCAAAACAAAGATTCCTCGCTCTGGATGTTTTCAGGGGTATGACGATCTGTTTTATGATCATCGTAAATACTTCGGGGAGCAAATTTACCTATTCACCACTTGAACATGCGGCCTGGCATGGGTTCACGCCCACCGACCTGGTATTTCCTTCTTTCCTGTTTGCAGTAGGTAACGCAATGAGTTTTGTGATGAACAAATGGAATGCCATGAGCCAGTCGCAGGTACTGGGAAAAATTTTCAAGCGGACAATCATTATTTTTCTGTGCGGATTCCTTTTATACTGGTTTCCTTTTTATGAATACGACCAGTCACACAATATTATTTTCTCTCCCTTATCCCACACCAGGATCCTTGGGGTATTGCAAAGAATTGCGCTGGCTTATTGCATCGCTTCGCTATTGATTTATTATTGCAAACCGGGCACGGTGATCAGCATTTCCATTTCGATTCTATTACTATACTGGGCCTTTATGCTGATGGGTGGTGATGCCCCCGATCCGCTTGCCATGACGGGCAACCTCGGTTATAAAATAGATTTGTGGCTGATGGGACCAAATCATTTGTATCATGGGGAAGGTGTGGCTTTTGATCCGGAAGGATGGCTGTCCACCCTGCCATCCGTAGTGAACGTGACATTTGGATACCTGGTCGGAAAGTTTATCCAGGAGAAAGGGAAAAGTTATGAAGGACTTGCCAAACTGTTGTTGCTGGGTTGCGCCCTGATCGTGATTGGCTATTTCTGGGATCTTTCTTTTCCAATTAACAAAAAATTATGGACCAGCTCATTTGTTGTCTATACTGTAGGCATTGACTGCGTCATTATTTCGGCGATCATATATGTAGTGGATTTTCTGGGCAGGACAAGGTGGACAGGCTTTTTTACGGTATTCGGCAAAAACCCGCTGTTTATATACCTGTTGTCAGAAGTTGGTGCTACAGTCCTTTCCATGATACAGCCGGAAAAAGGAGTTTCCCTTAATGTATGGCTTTATCAACATATATACCGGCATGCGGGTCTTTACCTGGGCTCTCTGTTATTCGCCATTTCCTGGATGTTATTCTGTTGGCTGATCGGGTTATACCTGGATAAGAAAAAGATTTATGTGAGGGTCTAAGACTATCTTCATCCCGACTTCAACGGGGCCAATTATACCGTTCTGCATGCTCTCTGATCAGCA
The DNA here is from genome assembly GCA_036512575.1 of Puia sp. Taxonomy (GTDB): domain Bacteria; phylum Bacteroidota; class Bacteroidia; order Chitinophagales; family Chitinophagaceae; genus Puia. The sequence continues at coordinate 52 of DATCAO010000656.1, read as the reverse complement.
ACCTTCGTAATACGGGATAAATTGCTTACCTTTGCGCGTCCAAAAACAGGGC
>DATCAO010000655.1:0-2616 GCA_036512575.1 Puia sp. | reverse complement strand
AAAAAAATTTCCTTGTTGATCGCCAGGTTCGGCGTCCGGAATCCCAACAAGGCAGAAGCGGCTTCATTGATAACCACTGCGTTTTTATCCGTTCCGAAATCTTTATTAAAATTCCTGCCTGCGACGAATGTATTTCCGAATAATTCGAAATATTGTTCGTCCACCATATTGATCTTAAAGCTTTGAGCATCGGACAATGAAGATCCTACCTGACGTATTACTCCGCTAAAGACACCCAGCGGCTCTCCTGGAATGCTGGCCGCAAAGCTTACCTTTTCGACTAATGGAATCTTATTTAGCTCATCTATTAATATGCTGACCTGCCTCTGACGAATTGAATCGACGTCCTTGACAATCGGAGGATTAATGACGATCGTATTTGACAGGTTGATGCCGAGGTTCTTATTTCGCATGAAGTTAATCTGCCGGAACACGATGAACGTCGCAGTAACCAGCCCTACGGATATACCAAATTGGAATACCACCAATGCTTGTCTTAGATTGAATTTCCGGGGATTTGCAGATTTGCTTTTGAATACGCGCGAAGGGTTGAACGAGGAAAGAACGAATGCAGGGTATAAGCCCGAAATTAAGCTGCCAAGAATCAGTATGGAAATCAGGGCAATCCAAAAAGAATAGGTCAGCCAGATATTGATTTCGGGATATCCGATATGGCCCATAATGTTGTTAAAGAACGGCAGTGTCAACGCGTAAACGCCAATTCCCAGGACGATTGCCATAAAATTAAGCACAGCCGACTCAAGCAGAAACTGATAGATCAACTGAATCCGACTAGCCCCTAACACTTTTTTTACACCCACTTCCTTGGCACGGTAAATTCCTCTGGCCGTAGTCAGGTTAATGTAGTTGATCCAGGCGATCATCAGGATAAAGACGGCGATCACACTAAGTGAATACACCGCAAGCGGGCTGCCGTGATGATCAAATTCGCATCCTACGGCCGCATGCAGGTAAATATCTTTTAATGGCTGTAGTGATAGAACATCTTTTTCATGGGAAGCCACTAATGTTTTTCCCGTGTGTCTGTCCATAAAACCTGGAAGCTGAAGCTCCAATACTTTAGGATCCGTGCCGGGTGCCAGCAGGATATAGGTGATAATCTGCGCCCATGACCAACTCGTTTCCGGCAGGTCAGGACCGGCCAGCTCATGCATTGTACTGTAGGAGATCAGGGAACTGAATTGAAGATGAGAATTTTTGGGAGGATCATCCATAATTCCCGTTACCAAAAGCGACAGCCTGACAACCGCTATTCGCATCGTTATTATTTTCCCAAGAGCAGATTCATTGCCAAAATATCTTTTGGCGACGCTACGGGTCAGGACGATTGAATTGGGTGTGTTAAGCATCGATGATGGGTTGCCCTCAATCTGCGGAAAGGAAAATACATTGAAAAAGGAAGGCTCTGTGAAGTAGATTTTTTCTTCCTTGAATTGGACACCCTTATAATCCATCACGGCTTCGTCCACCGGATACATGCGAACTACATCCCGCACCATTGGGTATTCTGATTTAATTGCTGGTCCAAGGGCCGGGTAGCTGAAGACGCTGCTACTTGATAGCCCATTACTTGCGTAGTGATCGTCCTGGATCCGGTAAACAAAATCCGCGTGTTTGTGAAATTTATCAACACTCCTTTCTCCTATTGTATAATTCAGAATTAATAGACAGACCGCTATACCTACTACGAGGCCAATTGTATTGATCAGTAAAAAAGTCTTATGCCTGGCGAGGTTTCGAATCGCGATCTTGCTGTAGGCAGTGAACATGGGTCAAAAGTATTTGAAAAATTAAGTTGGCTCATTTTCAGGCCAAACAAAATGCCAAATCTATATCTTACTATAAATCAATCAAGTAAGTCTCTAAAGTGGAAAAAAGTGAGCGTTTTCGATACACAAATGGTTCGATTCTATACTATACTGTACTATCTTTGTTTACAGATCGCATTCCATTGCTACCCATTGTGATAATTTTTTATTCCAGTTAGGAGGAAAAAAATTTTGTGAAAAAATATCCGTCATTAAAAGAAAGCGTAAAATGATCGTAAAGCCTAAATTAACCAATCGAGAGGTGCATTTTATTGTAGATTATATTCTGTCAATGTATAAATAACAATTATAAATTTAAAAAATGAAATGGTGTAATAAAGCTGTATAAAATGACCATTAAATATCATTCGCTAATCTCTTCTCATACGAAATCAACAATTGTTAGTCTGTGAAAATAACATTCCTGTTCATTTTAAGTTTACAACTTGCTCTATTGCTGAACGCACAAATCAGGGTGAGTCCAAATGGTCATTTCCTAACGGAAAAAAGCGGAAAACCCTTTTTTTGGCTCGGTGATACGGATTGGGAATTATTCCACCGCCTCACCAGAGAAGAAACAATCGAATTCTTAAATACCCGTCAAAAGCAGGGATTCAACGTCATCCAGGCGGTTGCGCTTGCAGAATTTGAAGGCCTCCGAACCCCAAATCGCTATGGTGATGTCCCGCTTGTCAATTTCGATCCCACGAAACTGGCGATTTCACCCGGCAACGACCCGTCGGATAACTTTCAATACGATTATTGGGACCATGTTGATTTTGTTATT
>DATCAO010000654.1:0-3964 GCA_036512575.1 Puia sp. | reverse complement strand
TCCGTAAAAACCTGCTTTTCAGCACCCTGCTGGCTCTGAACCCCGTGACGTTTTATCAGTTGCTGAATACCTATGTGGACGGACAGCTCTGTTCTTTCATGCTGTGTTTTATAGCAGTAGCTGGTCTCTTACACCTGGATGCAAATCGCTATTTTCTCATCCTGCTGTCTTCTATCCTGATCATACTGATCAATATAAAATTCACAGCGATCGTTTTCGCAGTCATTTTCACGTCAGGAATGTTGCTGATATTTTTAATTGCCAAACGGCGACTTGCTTTTAAACGGTCTTTTATAGTGGCCGCACTGTCTGCCGGATTTGCGATCGGAGTGGTAGGGTATTTCCCTTATGTGATCAACGCAGTCAGATATCACGATATTTTGTACCCGGGACTGCCCGTCCTGAAGTCAGAAGCCCTGAAGTTTACCCCGCCACGAATCAGAAATAAGAATCAGATATCTAAGTTTTTTGTATCATTTTTCTCCCCAACTGACAATCTGCATCTGCTCTCGTATAACCGTGACCCCATCATCAAATCCAAAATACCATTCACGTTTAATAAAACAGATATTATCAATGCTTCCAAACCCTATGTTGCTTTAATGGCCGGAATGGGACCATTTTTCAGCGGTATTTTCATTTCAGCGGTTCTGATTTTTGGATACTGGTTCTGGCGACTCCGCGACCGGAAATCCACGATGCCCCTGTTCCTCCTGACTGGCACCCTTTTATTCTCAGTTTTCATCATCTCTGAATGCTGGTATGTGCGTTATGTACCGCAACTATGGTTCATTCCCATCATAATGTTGATGGCTTCGGAATCTGGCGGAGGAAAAATGACCCGCAGGATAAGAAATTTTCTGTTTGTACTGATGCTGGTCAATATTTCATTTTGCGGGGTTTCCTTTATCTATGTGTATTTTAAAACGGAACAAATCAAGTATGAACTCGAACAACTGAAAGCTAGCGGACAGACTATTCCTGTTGAATTCACTTATTTTACTTCCAATCGTGCAAGGTTCACAGAATATCATATTCCTTTTAAAGAAAGACCCATTCCGGACAGTCTCGCATCCACTATGTCTGCGTCCAGTACCAGGATTATCCGGCCAACCCCTATGCCCGATCTTCCCAAATCCTTTGTTATACAAACCGGTGAATATATTATAAAACGGTATCACCTCGGTCAATAATCCTTTATCGTATTTCCTATATATTTACCACATGAAGATTGCAATTATTAACGGCCCCAATTTAAACCTGCTGGGCATCCGCGAACCCGGTATTTACGGAAGGCAGACTTTTGAAGATTTTCTTAAAGACCTCAGGGAAAAATATCCGGCCATCCAGATCGATTATTTCCAGAGTAATGTGGAGGGCGAGCTTGTCACCGAACTGCAGCGCGTGGGTTTTTCTTACGACGGCATCCTGCTGAACGCAGCTGCTTACACACATACTTCGGTAGCGATCGGAGACGCCGTTGGCGCAATCAAAACACCGGTGATCGAAATACATATCAGCAATATCGCGGCCAGGGAAGAATACCGGCTCCGTTCAATGGTTGCATCGAAATGCGTGGGTGCGATAACCGGCCTGGGCCTGAAGGGCTACGAGTTGGGGCTTCAATATTTTCTATAAGAAGATGCGCATCATCAGCGCGACTCCGTTATCCTGTTTGGGTCCATCAGTCATTTTGATGATGTGCAGTCCGTTGGCCGACCAGATCATGAAAACATCTCCTTTTTTTGATTTGGAAAGTTTCTGATCAATTGCCGGAATGATACTTCCCCGGGCCACCCAACCGAGATCCCCCTGCGTGGAAGATTCCCCGCCCATGGAGTAAGCCTGTGCCAGCCGCTCAAAACTTTCCTGTTTATTTTTAAGCTTATTGAGGATGGCATTGCCGATACTGTCTGCCATCCGGTATCTGAATACAGAAGTGTCAATAAAGATCTGGCTGATTTTATAAAATGTATTGGGCAGGCGGGCCAGAATCTGGACCAGGAATTTTTGCCCCTGGATGGTATAAGGACCGTATACTTTTTTGAGTACACCTCTGTACGCCAGGCTGTCTGCCAGTGTGGTAAAATGTGTGGTTCGGGTTACAAGCACCGTGTCTAATCTGAATTTTTTCTTCAGAATATCTTTAACATAGAGTGGAGAATTCGGGGATTTCTCAATCTCCTTTTTCATATCTGTTATGGTCTTTGGTTGGCTAAACCCATATAAAGACATGAAAGTCAACAAAATAAGGCTTGAAACTTTAACCATATTACCCATTTCAGGTTGCAAATATAGTCAGGCGCACCCAATGGCTGCCGCAACATTTCGCCTTCCCGGTTCGTTTTTTGTGTAATGAAGATCATATGAAACGACTCATTTTTTTCGGGCTGGTCCTGATTTCCTGCAAGGGGTTTTCGCAAGCAGGTTCTTTTATTATAGGCGTGAAGGGTGATACCCTGAATAAAGTGGATGCCAAAAACCAGAAACAGGGGAAATGGGTGATCCGCCTGGATGAAGTGCGCGGCGAACCCGGATATGAAGAAGAGGGGGAATTCAAGAATGGCCGTAAGGAAGGTACCTGGCGGATTTACAGTCTGCAGGGAGACCTTACCGGTCTCGAATTCTATCACTGGGGAAACAAAGATGGGAACTGCCAGTATTTTAATTCATCCGGATCCCTGGTCCGCGAGGAATCCTGGCGAGCTTTAAATCCGGACAAATTATATGACACCCTCGAAATAGAAGATATTGACCACCTGAATGAATATAAGACAGTTATCGTAAAGAATGAAGGCGTTGCCATCCGGCACGGATCATGGAAATTTTATGACCCGTCCACCGGCATGATCAATAAAATACAAACCTATACGATGGGCAAACTGGAAATTCCCAAGAGCGATCCCGGAGCGGATTCCACAAAGACGGCCAATAAAACGATGGTGAAACCCAAAGAAGTCCAGGACTACGAGAAGAAAAATGCGGGGAAGAAAAAAATCAGCGTCCGGGATGGCCAGACGAATTAACCGGCGTTGACTTTAACCGGCTTTTCAACCACCATCACTTTATCAATGCGCTGGGCGTCCATATCTACAATTTCAAATTTAAAGTCTTTCCATTCCATCCGCTCCCCCGTTCTGGGTATATGCTCAAGCTGGTGCAGGATAAAACCTGCGAGGGTATCAAACTCATGTTCACCCTCATTCATCCATTCCGTTTTATCAAAATGGGCGAGAAAATCATAAAACGGTATTTGCGCATCCACCAGGAAAGAACCATCATCCCTTTTGGTGATTTCATAATCAGATGCGTCCGGCTGCGGAATATCGCCGATCAATGCTTCCAGGATATCATTTAGTGTGATCAGGCCGAGCAGGCTTCCGTATTCATCCACGATACAACAACTGTGGGTCTTGGTTTCCTTAAATTTTTCGAGCACCTGGTAAGCGGTATTGTTTTCCGGTACAAACAGTGCCTGAGTCATCATGTCTTTGAAAGGTGTTGAATCATCCGCAGCATACATAACCTTAATGGTAACCATACCCTTGATATTATCAATCTCTCCGTCGCAAACCGGGTACACGGAATGGGGTTCGCGCAGGATTTTTTCTTTGATCATCTCTTCGGTTTCATTCAGGTCGAACCAGATGATATCGCTCCGGTGCGTCATCAGCGAAGTGATGTTCCGGTCGCCCAGATGAAAAACCCTTTCGATAATTTCCTGTTCGGCTTCTTCTATTGTTCCCTGTTCTGTGCCTTCGTTGATGATGGCCTTGATTTCATCTTCCGTGACATTACCCTCAGGAGAAGGTTTAATGGAGAATAGGATGAAAAAAAGATTACTGAGCCAGTTCAGCAGCGCCACGATCGGGTAACCGATTCTTGAAAAAACTGTCATGGGACGGGCTACGATGCGGGCAATTCGCTCTGCCTTTAATAAACCGACGCGTTTGGGAATCAATTC
>DATCAO010000653.1:0-2107 GCA_036512575.1 Puia sp. | reverse complement strand
TAGGTGGGTTTAAGGCCCACTACACCACAGAAATCTGCAGGTTGCCGCACGGAGCCGCCTGTGTCACTGCCGAGGGAAAGCATACAAAGGGATGCCTGGACAGCCACCGCAGACCCCCCGGAAGAACCACCGGGCACTTTTTCAGGGTCCAGGGCGTTTTTCACCCTACCATATAAAGGCGCGTTTTCGTTGCTGGAGCCCATGGCAAATTCATCACAGTTCAGATGACCGATGATAATGACACCGGCTCCTATCAGTTTCTCTACCGCTGTGGCGTGATAAGGAGAAAGAAATCCCTCCAGAATGGGTGAACCGGCCGTCACCGGGTGGTCCTTGTAACAAATAACATCTTTGATACCGATGACAACTCCATGCAGCCCGCCGGCTTTTATACCGGACCTTCGTTCTGCGTCTAGTTTGTCGGCCCTTTCCAGGGCTTCAGTTTCGTAAACATGTACAAAAGCGTTCAGGTGTTTAAGTCTATGGATCCGTTCCAGGAAATGCAGGACAGCATCCCGGCAGGACAAGGAACCCTCGTTCAGGGCCTCCTGGTAATCTTGTATGGAAGTGAAGGAAAACAATAATTAGTCAAGCGGGCACTGTGATCGGTGATTACAGATTCCTAAGGGTTGTTAGCGGGAGGTGTGGAAGAAGTTGTTCCGGATTTTGGCGGTTCATTCATACCTTCTTCAAATTCTTTTTTCACATTATTCTTGGCATCATTGAATTCGCGCATACCCTTGCCGAGTCCACGCATAAATTCCGGAATTTTTCTACCTCCAAAAAGGATTAATACAGCCAGGATAATCAATATCCATTCTGAACCACCGGGTGCAGACAGCAGAAAAAAACATTGCAGAAAATAACTGAACATATACTATTCATTTAGGCCACAAAGGTAGTCTATTGACAATAAAAAAAGCGGAAGCTTGCACTTCCGCTCTATTAATAACATTTGATTTATTCAGGAAACAATTCTCTTTTCCTTGATGCGCGCGCTCTTGCCGCTGCGTACCCGCTGGAAGTAAAGCTTTGCCCGGCGTACGCGGCCCACTTTATTGACAGCAATAGACTCAATGTTGGGAGAAAAAGCCGGGAAAGTTCTTTCTACGCCAATTGCATCTGAAATTTTCCTGACAGTAAAAGTTGCCGTCTGACCCACGCCCTGACGTTTGATCACGTCTCCTTTAAAGCTTTGAATACGTTCTTTGTTACCCTCCAGGATTTTATAGTTCACGGTCACATTGTCTCCCGCCTTAAATTTCGGGAGCTCTTTCTTGGTATTTAACTGTTCCTGGACATATGCAATAGCCGCGTTCATAACATGTTTTTTGGGGATGCAAAAGTAATAAGCTTTCCGGTATAATCAAAAACTATGTTTCAGACTACCTGGCCACATTTACTGCCCGTTTTTCCCTTATCACGGTCACTTTGATCTGGCCGGGATAGGTCATTTCGGTTTGAATTTTCTGGGCGATTTCAAAACTGAGTTTATCACTGTCACCATCGGTAACCCGGTCTGATTCAACGATAACGCGCAGTTCCCGGCCTGCCTGAATCGCATACGCTTTTTCCACGCCCGGATAGGTGAGGGCCAGGTTTTCCAGGTCCTTGATCCGCTGGATATATTGCTGCATAATTTCCCGCCTGGCACCCGGACGGGCGCCGCTGATCGCATCGCAGGCCTGGATGATGGGGGCAATCACAAATTGCATTTCAACCTCGTCATGATGGGCGCCGATGGCATTGATCACAGCCGGGTTCTCGCCGTATTTTTCAGCGATCTTCATGCCCAGCAGCGCATGGCTCAGTTCGGTTTCTTCATCGGGCACTTTGCCGATATCGTGCAGCAATCCGGCGCGTTTGGCCAGCTTGGGGTTAAGTCCCAGTTCTGCCGCCATAATCGCGCAAAGATTAGCCACTTCCCGGCTGTGCATGAGCAGGTTTTGGCCGTAAGATGAGCGGAATCGCATTTTTCCCACGATCCGTACAAGTTCTTTATGTAACCCATGAATGCCCAGCTCAATTACAGTTCTTTCGCCGATTTCCATCACCTGCTCCTCAATTTGCCTCTTGGTCTTTTCCACAACTTCCTCTATTCGTGCAG
>DATCAO010000652.1:0-3772 GCA_036512575.1 Puia sp. | reverse complement strand
AGGATCAAAATAACCGTCATCATAAGGTGTCAGTTTTGCATTCCACAGGGCGTTCACGAAATCGAAATTTTTATCCTGCCGGAAGATGAGCGAAGTGGAAGCAGATGAGGCGACAAGTCCCAGCGAATGCCTGAGTTTCTTTACACCTCCGGCGGGAAGAATAAATTCTGGTCTTGAACCATCGAGGTTGAACTGATCTTCAAAATTGTCCAAGCCTCTTGTCCGCAGAAAGTTTTGAAAACGGCGGGCATAATCTTCCTGCCAGTTTCCATCGGCACCGAACCAGACATAGTCCATGGTGATATTCATAGGCACGCGCCAGGAATCATAGCGGAAAGCAGCCGCCATCCAGGGTGCGGAATAGGGCTTGCCACTGAATTCCGTCAGATCAGCATTCAGTGCGGTTACCGAATCACAGGCCCGGTGTAAAAACATTCGGGAAGTATCGGCGCATTCCCGGTAGAATGATTCATGACCATCCTTCGCGTATTCGGCCCATATCTCCATAAACGCAGGAAGGTGATACGAAGGGTCGGTCCAGCCAGCGCCCCTTCCTTCGGGAACAAAAGTGATTTGCTTGTGTTCTACATTGATGAGATTATAGATATTGCCGGTGCCGTCTTTTTTCCAAATGGCATCCAGGATTTTCCTGGCTTCTTTATAATAATCAATACCGCTGTGATTTCCCCATCTGTTGGAAGCAAATAGGAGACTGGTAATAAAATACAATTCCCCATCAGAAGCCGAACCCTCGGAATTTTTCTTCATAGTTTTCGGATCGATACTCCAGGCAAAATAGCCTTCCCGCGGACCGTCTGGGTGCTGGAGATATTTTTTCGACCACCTCCAGATACGGTCAAAGACGTCCTTTTTATTCAGTTGCACGGCGATCATCATCCCGTAGGAAAGTCCTTCCGTGCGCGCATCATGGTTCTTAATGTCGGATACAAAGGCCATCGAGTTGCCCACTTCGAAATAAATTTTATGGGGTCCTTCAAAGAGGTCGTAATATGCCTGGTTGACTTTTCTTTCAATATCTGCTGGACCATAACCTGCTTCGATAAAAAGATTCCGGTACAGACCCGTGTAAAAAGCACCTTTTTTTTCTTTGGGGGTCTGGGCAGAAAAGGATGGCGATGGGGTGGGCTGGGATTTAGCCGCAATCGAAACCCATAAGACGGCCGATAAAATAATGAATCCTGCGGCCTGTTTTTTGAATTGATTCATGGTTCTTGTTTATCGCATGTTTTAATGCAGACCAAATTCCATTTGAAACCTGGGCAAAATCCCGCATTTCGGATCTGCCCGATAGCAAAAGAACCCGCTTACCCTTCAGGATAAAAACGTGTCGGAATAAAAGCATGAGAGGGAATCAAGGCCAGTTCGAAGCAATAATCAATACAAGCAAGATCTAAATATAGAGCAAACCGACCATTAAAAAAACCCATTATTGTCGTGAATCCGACAGCCACGCCCATCTGTACAGTTTAGTTTTGTATTCTAAAGTTTGGACCCGGTCGTCTTTTTAATCTGGCGTTCCTTCCAAAATGGTATCATCTTAAATAAAATGGTAATGAAAAAAGTATGGGTTGTTGCAATCGCATTGATTTCGTTCTGTTCAGTTGTTTCTGCTCAAAAATCACCGGTATATGCGCCAAAGGGTATTGCGCTGGACGGGTATGATGCAGTGGCATTTTTTACACAGGGAAAACCTGTGAAGGGATCCTCCGTTTACGCATTGCAATGGAATAGTGCGCAATGGCTCTTTGCTGACCAGACTAATTTGGAAAGTTTTAAAAAGACGCCGGAAAAATACGCTCCACAGTATGGAGGTTATTGTGCTTATGGTGCGGCCCAGGGCCATAAAGCGCCTGTAGAAATAGATACCTGGAGCATCGTTGGCAACAAATTGTATTTGAACTACAATCAGAAAGTCAAATCAACCTGGCTTAAAGACGAAGGGGCATATATTGAAACGGCAAATAAAAACTGGCTTCAGATCAGGGATAAGGAATGACCCGGGCCGGCTGTCTCAATTCAATGTACATGGCTGTATGCGTTATTCCGTTAGCCTCTTGATATTAGGAAAAATGATTTCCTTCCTTGAATATATGCAGATGCCCATGTATTCGAGTTCTTTCAGCAGCGTGGTTATGGTTTGCCTGCTGGTTCCGATCAGGTGGGCCATTTCTTCATGCGTGAGATAATTGGAGATGACCACTTTCTGATCGTCCAGGATTTTTGGTTTTATTGCGTCCTGTAAAAGCTGGCGCAGGAAAAAGATCAGTCTTGATTTTACATCCTTGTGTAATATATTGATCAGGCGGTTTTCAAATCGCTTCATACGAAGACCGATCAGCTTGCTGTATTTTACGGCCATGTCGGGACGATTCTGCAGCAATTTGGAAAAGTGATCAATGGTGAAAGAACAGAGACTGACCGTTCCTTTAAAAGCCTGCGCAAATTCGCCATTCAGGTTTGTCTTCTCCAGGGCAATCTGCCCGAAGAAGTCGCCGGGACCTAATATGTCTTTGGTTATCCGCTGCCCCGCATCGTCCAGGTAGCCAAGACGTATATGTCCGGTTTTTATGAAATAAATGAGCTGATGCTGGAATGCTTCGAAATAGATGAATTCTCCCGTTTTGGCTTCGCGGTAATTGTCTAAAACGGTCAGTGCTTCATATTCTACCGGGCTTAGCTTCTCAAATAAATGGTATTGTTTTAAAATGAGCAGGGAGTCCGGTTTGTTGGTTTTCCCCTGATTAACGCTCTCCGGTGTATCGATCATAACTATTTAAAGAGTCTGAATACGAAGTTATAGAGTAATCAGTTGCCGGTTTCATTTCATTGCATTGATGAGAAGGCCCCGCAAAAATTCATTTTTTGAAATCATTATCTTTGGAGAATGCAGGAATCTCCCAGGAAAGCTTTACGTACTAAAATCCGGCGACAATTAAAAAGTATATACGATCATACAGCAAACGACAAACTAAAACAGAATTTTTTAACCGCCATTCCTTTCTGGGTTGCTTCACTGATTACGGGGCTGATAGCCGTTTTTTATGCCCGGATATTTCTGCTGGCAGAAACCAGTGCTGATTCTTTATTCAGGTCTTTTCATTGGCTTTTATTTGTTATCACACCCTCATGTTTCCTTTTAGCCTGGTGGCTGGTGGTTCGTTTTGAAAAATATGCCGGCGGAAGTGGCATTCCCCAGGTTATGGCCGCCATTGAACTGGCCAATCCCCGCGACATTATAAAGACCCGGAAGCTACTAAGCATTCGTGTGATCATTATCAAAATAATCTCCAGTTTTTTTATGATTCTCGGAGGTGGGGTAGTGGGCCGGGAAGGACCTACAATTCAGATTGCAGGATCAGTTTTTAGAAAGGTCAATCAATTCCTCCCGGAATGGTGGCCAAAAATTTCTAAGCGAAATATGATCATGACCGGTGCAGCTGCCGGCCTGGCTGCTGCCTTCAATACACCCCTGGGCGGCATTGTCTTTGCCATCGAAGAACTTACTAAAACCCATATCAGTTATTTCAGAACGGCCCTTTTCACCGCTGTGATCATTGCCGGGCTGACAGCCCAGGCCCTGTTCGGTCCTTATCTGTACCTGGGATATCCATCCGTTAATGCCTTGTCTGCTTACATATTTCTTGGGGTTATTATAGTGGCGATGTTATCCGGCATAGGAGGAAGTATTACCGGTCGCGCATTGGTCGTGATCATCAATTGGTAAAGCCGGTTAAAAAAGAAAAAACAGCAG
>DATCAO010000651.1:0-5755 GCA_036512575.1 Puia sp. | reverse complement strand
TCCTACGATAGAACAGTATTATAACTTTGATGCAAACTTCCCGCAGAATGATTTCCTGGTTCAGAAATATTCCCAAACGGGTACAGACTGGTTCCACACAGTTTTTAAACCTGCTCCCATACAACAATATACCCTGTCTGCAAGTGCAGGAACCGACAAGAGCAATTATTACTTTGCTGCAAACTATGTAAATCAGCAGGGAACTCTACTCAACAACTACGAGAAAAGATACCAGGTCCGGTTGAATACGAATTTTAATGTAAAAAAATATATACGTTTTGGTGAAAACCTCTTTGCTACTTATAAAGAAAATAATGGTGGATACAATGGTACCCAGCAGCAGGAAGGTGGATCGATCGCCTATATATTCCGGGAAATGCCCATTATACCACAGTATGATATAAAGGGACATTACGGTGGAGCATACACTGGTCCTGGAGGGGAACCCCTGGGTAACGGTAGTAACCCGTTTGCCATTCTTGACCGGCAGGCTACCAACAATGCCCATTTTGTATATGTGGAAGGAAATGTATTTGGAGAAGCCGACATCGCCAAATATTTTACGGTGCGTTCAGCGTTGGGTTTCCTTTTATACAACCAGTATTATTGGTACCTCAATTATAATCCCTATGAAAATTATGAGTCACATACCAATCCAAACGGTGCCAGTGAAAACGAACAAATCAGCAGCCAGTACAACTGGACCAATACCATTAATTACAAAGAATCTTTTGGATTGCACAATGTTCAGGTCTTGGCAGGATACGAATTGAAGAAATATAGCGGAAGGCAGTTCTCAGCCGGAGCGCAGAACCTCTTCTCCCTCGACCCCAATTACGTACAGCTGCAGTATGGTAATCAGGCCGCGACTCCAGCGACCAGCAACATCTATCAGCCAACTCAGACCGAATCCTTTTTTGCCCGGTTAGACTACAACTATGACGGCAAATACCTTTTGGGGGCTACGGTACGTCATGACGGATTTTCCAGTTTCTTTCCCGGCAATCAGTATGGTACATTCCCTTCGGTATCCGCAGGATGGCGCATTTCCCAGGAAGATTTCCTAAAAAATACCAGCTGGATCAACAACCTGATGTTATTTGGCAGTTATGGCGTTGCGGGTAACAACGCGAATATCACGGGCAACAATGCCTACACAACTTATGCATCTGGTGCAGGCGCCTCATATTATGGCATAAGTGGTTCACTAACGGGTACTTCTCAGGGATTTTATCAGAATCAGATCGGAAACCCGAATGTGACCTGGGAACAGGACAAGATGACCAATATTGGAGTAACCGCCAATTTGATGAATCATTTCGACCTGACTGTGGAATGGTGGAAGAAGGACATTAGCGGACTTTTGTTCCAGGCTGGTGTTCCTGCTACCGCAGGTCATGCCAATCGTCCCGTAGTTAACATAGGGGATGTTCAGAACAAAGGCTGGGATATCTCGCTGGATTATCACGGCAGGGTTGGTAAAGACTTTACATTTAAAGTCGGTGCAAACATCACGACTTATCAGAGTTTAATTACCTATATACCTGGAACCGGTTATTTCGATTTTGGTAATTCACGAGACCTTAAAATTGTGAGAAATCAGATTGGTCATCCCATTGGTGCGTTTTTTGGATTCCAGACCGAAGGTCTTTATCAGTCTGACGCCGATGCAGCCAAAGGGGCGACATATAAAGGTGCAAAAGCCGGTTCATTCATTTACAAGGATGTTAACGGTGACGGTGTGATTGATCTCAATGACCGCACTTGGATCGGTAATCCCAATGCCAAATTCACTTATGGTATCAACCTGAATGCCAGCTTTAAAGGGTTTGATTTCACCATGATTTTCTATGGCTCTGCAGGCAACAAGGATTTCAACTACGTGAAATACTGGACAGATTTTTATAGTACATTCCAGGGCGGTAAAAACCTCGACTTGTATAATAAAGCCGCAATTGTAAATGCCGGAGTTGTAACAAATCCCGGAGCGACTTTACCAGCCGCATCTTATTCACAGGCCATGGGCTCAAGTACGATCAGTAGTTTTTATGTTGAAGACGGTTCATTCTTAAAATGCCGTGTATTACAGATAGGGTATACCCTGCTTCCATCAACGGTAAATAAAATAGGTATCGACCGGGTACGCATCTATGTGCAGGCCCAGAACTTATTTACGATCACCAATTACAGCGGCTTGGATCCTGAACTGGTGCCATCCCTGTCTAATAATGGAACCGGTGTAAATCAAAGCGCAGCATTTGGCATTGATTATGGCGCTTACCCCAATAATCAGAAGCAATATGTCGTTGGTATTAACTTAACATTTTAATGATTAAACATAAAAATGATTGATATGAGAAAAAATCAAGTTAAATTCATAGTGCTAGCCAGCATTCTGGTCACACTAGGGGTTATATATTCGTGTAACAAGGCTATTAATATCGGACCGGCTGGCTCCCTGAGTCCTAATGTTCTTGCCAATAAAGCCGGTGTTGATGGTCTGCTCATCGGGGCTTATTCTATGCTGGACGGATATACTGCACTACCAGCAAATGGATATACTTCCTGGGAAACTTCCATGGATAACTGGGTGTATGGTGGAGTTGCCTCTGACGATGCTTTTAAAGGTTCCAATACGACGGATCAGCCGAATATACCACCTCTGGCGAATCATTCAGTCACTGCAGCGAATGAATTCATACAGGAGAAATGGGCTTTTTGTTACGATGCCATTCAGCGCGCAAATGACGCCATCAGGGAAATACCTTTAGTTAAGGACGGTTCGGTATCACCGGCATATGCCACAGAAGTGATCGCAGAAGCAAAGTTTTTACGGGCTGTATTCCATCTTGAGCTGGCAAAAATGTTTAGAAATGTTCCTTTTGTCGGAGAACAGATCACATATGCAAATGGCAATTTTAATATTGCTAATGGTCCGATCTGGGATTCGATTGAAGTTGATCTGACTTCTGCAATGGGTGTTTTGCCAAAAACGCAGGCTCAGATAGGACGCGCCAATTATTATGCCGCTGAAGCTTTTTTGGCAAAATGTTATATGTATGATCATCAGTACGCAAAAGCACTGCCGCTTTTAACTGATATCATTACCAATGGGAATAATTCAGCAGGGGTAAAATTTAAGCTGGGACCTTTTGAAGATAATTTTGACGCCACCAAAAGGAATAATGCGGAATCAGTATTCTGTGTGCAAATGACTGTGGGAGATGGTTCGGGTGGGAATAACTCCAATGAAGGCGCTGTTTTGAACTACGCTGCCGGAACCTATACAGGTTGTTGTGGTTTTTACCAGCCTTCCTATTCCCTGGGCAATGCATATAAAGTAGACGCCGCTGGGTTACCTATGTTAGGAACCAATGCAAGCGGTACACCTTTATATAATTTGGTGCTTCTTCACAATGACCATGGTCTGGTTTCAACAGATCCGTTTACACCAGCCCCTGATGCTTTGGATCCACGCATCGACTGGACCCTTGGCCGCAGGGGTATCCCATATCTGGACTGGGGACTTTGCGGAGGTGAGAACTGGTCACGAGGTGATATTGTTCCTTATAATCCAATTAAAAATGTGTTCTGGCATAAAGACCAAGCGTCGACCTCTGAGGTTGCAGAAGGTTGGGCTGGAAGCCAGGGTAATGCGATTAATTACAATTTGATCCGTCTTGCTGATGTTATATTGTGGCGTGCAGAATGCGAAGTTGAAGCCAATACGCTGGATCTCGCACAAGCTGATGTAAATTTAATTAGAGACCGTATGGCCAGTCATCCTGAATATTGGGTTCATACCTATATAGATAATTCAGCCCCTTCAAAAGGATTTACAGCTACTCCGGCCGCTAATT
Source organism: Puia sp. (assembly GCA_036512575.1). Lineage (GTDB taxonomy): Bacteria > Bacteroidota > Bacteroidia > Chitinophagales > Chitinophagaceae > Puia. Next base: position 1,895 of record DATCAO010000651.1, on the reverse strand, counting down.
ATCAAATTAGTGTATACCCCGCAGGGGCTTTCGCCGCAAAGGGTCAGGACGGCGCCCGCGATGCGGTGTATATGGAAAGACAGCTTGAACTGGCAATGGAAGGCCATCGTTTCTTTGATTTACAGCGTTGGGATGGCATATACGGAGGTCCTAAACCTGCCGGATATATGGCTGGCCTGGAAAATGCCTTTATTAATGCAGAAACCAGCTGGCCCCCCCAAAATGGCGGTCATGTAGTTACCAATGCCGTTTTAGCCGGCCATACATTTACTAAGGGTACGAATGAGCTCTGGCCAATACCCATAAATGAAGTTGATCTTTCGGCAGGTCCGTTGAAACAGAACCCCGGTTATTAATCGTTAAATAGAATTTATAAAAGGAGATGGTGATTCGTTTCACCATCTCTTTTTTTTATAGCTTTATTGACGTGTTTCAGATTCACAGAAAGAATTTGCATTGATGAAAAATCGCTATCTGCTCTTTTTTTTCTTCATCCTGATTTATATCTCCTGCAAGAACAAAGAAACTTTATTTAAGCAGGTTCCTTCTTCAGCCTCAGGAATTCATTTCAATAATGAAATCGTTGAGAATGATTCCATCAATCCACTCGATCTGACCAATATTTACAATGGCGGGGGGGTGGGCATTGGTGATTTCAATAACGATGGCCTTCAGGATATCTACTTCACTGGCAATACGGTATCAAACAAATTGTACCTCAACAGAGGTGATTTTAAATTTGACGACATTACAGAAGAAGCCGGCGTTTCAGGTAATGGTAAATGGTGCCGCGGAGTTTCTGTAGTCGATATTAATAATGACGGATGGCAGGATATTTATGTTTGTGCAACCATTAAGAATAATCCGGAATTAAGAAGAAATCTGTTGTATATCAACCAGGGCCTGGATAAGAACGGCATCCCTCATTTTAAGGAAATGGCGCGGGAGTACGGATTGGCGGACACGCTTTATTCTACCATGGCAGAATTTTTCGACTATGATAATGATGGTGATCTGGATATGTACCTAACTATCAACAACATTCCAAAAGGCTATAATACCGGTTATTATAAACCCATCGTTACCGACGGCTCCTTCCCAAGTACCGGCAGATTATACCGTAATGATTGGAACGATTCGTTGAAACACCCGGTGTTTACAGATGTTTCCAAACAGGCTGGAATAATGACAGAAGGTTTTGGACATGATGCCACAATAGTAGATATAAACCAGGATGGCTGGAAGGATATTTATGTCAGTAATGATTTTCTGGGTGATGATATTTTATATATTAATAATCACGATGGTACGTTTACAGACAAAGTCAAATCGTATTTCAAACACACCTCTGCGAATGGAATGGGTCAGGATATCGTGGATATTAACAACGACGGTCTGGCCGATGTGGTGGAGCTGGATATGGATCCACCGGATAATTACCGAAAGAAACTTTTTCAGCCCAGTAATAATTACAGATCTTATCAGAACAATGACTTTTTCGGGTATCAATATCAATATGCCCGAAACAGTCTGCAGCTCAACCAGGGAGCGCGTGTTAACGGAAACGACTCCATTGGTGATCCCGTTTTCAGTGAAATCGGTTATTACAGCGGTATCGAAGCCACAGACTGGAGCTGGACTCCGCTGGTGGCCGATTTCGACAATGATGGCTACAGGGATATGGTCATAACCAACGGATATCCCAAAGACGTAACAGACCATGATTTCATCAGTTTCAGAGCCCAGGCAAAAAATCTGGTTTCCAAAAAAACACTGCTTGACCAGATTCCCCAGATTAAGATCCACAGCTTTGCATTTAAAAATAATAAAGACCTGACATTTACCGATGTATCCAAAGAATGGGGCATGATGACTCCTTCATTTTCTAACGGGGC
>DATCAO010000650.1:0-5811 GCA_036512575.1 Puia sp. | reverse complement strand
TCAGGCTCTGTAACTCTTCACTTCCGGAAAGAAGTTCTTCATTGGCACTTTGAAGTTCTTCATTGAATGCATCCTGGTCCTCCGTTATGATTCTCATATCTGCCCGCGTCTGCGCAAGTTCCAGGTTTAGTTTGTTAATTTGAACCTGTTCCGTCGTTTTCTTATCCGACCTGGCATCTTCCTTTTTGAAAACTCCATTCGGTTCGATTGATTTGCCGTTTGTTGACGGGTGGTCTTTAAAAAGTATCAAATAGTGGGGCTCGGTCGTATTTGTAAGCGGGATGACTTCGATCGTTACTTTATGATAACTGCCCATAAACTGAAAAGCGAGATCTTCCCTGATCAGTGGCTCTTTACTGGTTTTTACTTTATACAAGGCATTTCGCAATTCAAAGCCCAGGCCTTCCCTGGCCATTTTGATAACATTCAGATTGGGTTTACCCGGAGTTGACTCCAGCCAGACGCCGGTTGAACCACGAAATTGTACGATGTCCATTTCCTTGTTGACAATTACACCTGGCGGAACATAATGTGACAATAAGACATCGTCAGCATTTTTTTGAAAATCATCTTTAAAGCTTTCAACAGGTACAATCCGGGTTTTTTGCATAGTCGGAATTTCTTCGCTGGAAATCGATGTTGTAGGCGCAAATCTTCCTTTTGCCTGTTTGCGGTTATAAATTTTGCTGTGTTTATCAAATGAAGAAAAGAGTTCGGAAACCTGGCCTACGGTTTCTGATTTTCCCAACAGCAAAAATCCCTGTTCCCTCAGGGCATAATGAAAGGTTCGGAGTGCGTTTTTTTGCAGAAAGGGATCCATATAAATAAGGGAGTTGCGGCAGCTGATCAGGTCGATATTCGCAAACGGGGGATCTTTTAAATAATTATGAAACGCAAAGATGCAGGTGTCTCTGATGATTTTATTGATTTGGAATCCGCTGGGCGTTTTGGTAAAAAATCTTTCCAGTCGGGCCGCAGAGACGCTTATTAAATCGGCTTTGACATACATTCCGGTTCTGGCTTTTGCAATGGCCATTTCTGAAATATCTGTCGCAAATACCCGTATCCTGTAGGTCGGGATTTTATCTGCTAAATATTCATGCAGGCACATCACCAGAGAGTAGGCTTCTTCACCTGTTGAACAACCGGCGATCCAGAAGCGGACAGTATCATTTTCTGATTTGTTTTTAAAAAGAACAGGAAATATCTTTTCGGTTACATTTTCAAAAATTACCGGATCACGGAAGAATTCAGTGACCGGGATCAGCAGATCCTGGTATAAAATATCCAGTTCAGATTTGTTTTCTTTCAGATATTCCAGGTATTCTGTAATATTCCCTTTCATCTTTAAAAAGACTCGCCTGGAAATTCGCCTTCTGATCGTGGTCTGTTTATAATACGTAAAATCTACTCCCCTTCGGATCCTCAGCAGGGACAGTATTTTTTTAAATGTTTGTTCCTGCACCAGTTCTGAACTTCCTTCATGGTCATCTTGGTCCGTTTTAGATGTTTCGTTTAAAGCGAGTAACTGTTTTGGAATATTTTCAGGCGAAAGAATGAAATCTACAACATCGGCATCAATGGCATTTTGGGGCATGGCACTATAAGATGCAGACTGCTGATCCTGCGCGATGGTAGTACCTCCGTGGTCTTTAATCGCTTTTAGCCCCAGGGTACCATCCGAGCCAGTACCGGAGAGAACCACACCGATCGCATGACTTTGGTGCACTTCCGCAAGAGATGCAAAAAATAGATCGATGGGCATGCTCCGATGACTCTTTGGAGGACGAGCGCTTAATTTAAGCACACCATCAGTTGCAGTGAGGAGTTTGTTCGAAGGAATGATGTAGATGTGATCGGGTACCACCTTAATATTATCCGTTACTTCCAAAACCGGGATCCGGGTAACCCGCTGGAGCAAATCTGCCAATATACTTTCGTGGGATGGATCCAGGTGCTGGACTAGAATATAGGCCATGCCGGAATTTTCCGGTATGGCTTTCAGCAATCTCTTGAATGTATCCAAGCCTCCAGCTGAGGCCCCAATCCCGACAACTGGAAAGAGATTGTCTGAACGCTCAATTACTTTATGCTCTGCTTCAGACACCTTATTGACGTTGATCCTGAATGCAAAGATGCAAATCAGGGATTATTGAAGGTAATCTTAATTAATTTATCCTTCGGAAAAGCTTATATTTATAGGCTTCCCTCATTTTAATCCCACCTAATGACCAGAAAGAGCATATATTATGTTGTTGATGATGATCCGGATGATCAACAATTCCTGATTGAGGCATTAAGCAAAAATGATCCCGACACTCAATGTTACAGCGCCAACAGCGGGAACCAGGCAATCGGTAATTTAAAAAATGCGACCGTTCCCGTACCAGATGCCATATTCCTGGATTTAAATATGCCACAGGGGAATGGTAAACAATGCCTGGCTGAGCTGAAACGGGACCCTTCCCTGAAACATATTCCCGTAATTATCTACTCTACCACTTCGAACAGAAAAGAGATTCTGGACGCCCTTCGCATGGGGGCATCGCATTTCATGGTCAAAAAAAGCAGTTTTAAAGGACTTCGGGAAGAATTGTCCCTGATCACTTCCGCACTGAATAAGGCAGATTCCGTTAAATAATTCCCCGGGGCAAGGTTATTGAACCATATTCATAAATACAATTATGAAAATTGGTTTATTAACCTTGTTATTCGGATTCTGCACATATATCGGATACGGCCAAAATGATCGTTATCCCCCTAAAAGCGTGTCAGGCTCTTTTCAGGTAGATTATCCGCACTCACATCCATCACACTGGGTCCAGTCAAGTGTTGGATGGAGCGTATCATTTCAGGACAACGATCACAATAATGGGCAGGTCATCGCTTACTATGATATGTCCGGAAGGCATATTGATACGCATATTCCATATGAAAATCACGACGTGCCGCACACCGTAAGAGACCATATGCATGATAGTTACGGAGGATCAGGTCACTATGAGTATACACGAATTGACCATTATGGCGAGAACCATGTGTATATGACTCATTATAAACACAAAAAACAGTACAAAATAGTTTATATGGACAATGACGGACATGAAAGGGAATATAAAGACATGCATAATTAATCAGCTGCGGTATGTGTTATGATGAACTGTGGGGATCAGAGTACTCATTGAGTACTATTTAGTAACCATGCTATGTAAAGAAAAAAAAATGAAACTTAAACAAATCCTGGCAGTCTCATCGGTGTTCGTGGGCCTGTCTTTTTCAACAAACTGGAAAGCGGATACTGCGAATACAAAAATCGATTTTACAGTTAAAGGGATTTTTGGCAAGGTACACGGTAGTTTTACAGGCTTGGAGGCGACGATTCATTTTGATGAGAAAGATCTGTCTGCAAGCACCATTTCAGCAAGTATCGACGCCAAAACAGTGAGTACCGGAATCAGCCTGCGTAACAGTGACCTGCGCAACAAGGAAGAATGGTTCAACACGGAAAAATATCCCCGGATTCTTTTCAAGTCGAAGAAATTTGAAAAGACAGGCAACGGGTATAAAGTCACGGCTGATCTAACCATCAAGGGCATCACCAAACCCGTGGAATTCCCTTTTACTTTCACCAATAAAGACGGCGCCGGTCTTTTCAAAGGCCAGTTTACCATTCCGCGGGCCGAGTTTAACCTGGGTAAACCGGGTGGCTCAGTGGGTAGTGTGATCACCGTTATACTAACTGTTCCTGCCAAAAATGTCGGCAAGTAAGAACAAGTCGAAACGTCATTCTGATCGAAGGCTATTTACCGGATTCGTCCTTGCCGCTTTGACTGATTGAAAAATAATGAGCAGTGCAGTAAGAGCGACTAAAATAATTATAGATACCAGAAAGGGTTCATAAGTAATTTCAATTCTGTAGGCATATTCATTTAACCATTTTTGAATGAGCATATAAGCCAGTGGACAGGCGACAACCGCAGCAAGGATAATGATTACCAGGAATTCTTTTACGAACAGGCTGATGATGCCCGCAACAGATGAGCCCAGCACTTTGCGGATACCGATTTCTTTCCTTCGTTTTTCAATACTCAGGGATACAAGACCAAATACGCCGAGTAAAACAATAGCGCCTGCCAGCGTTGTAGCTGTATAAGAAGCCTCCTGCAATTGAATCTCCGATTTGTAAAGCGCTTTCAGCCTGTCGTCCATAAAACGGTATTCAAATGCAGAGCCGGGTAAAAGTACCGACCATTTTTTCTGAAGTGTATTTATGGATTCAGCCAGATTTCCGGGTTTCACCCTGAAAGATAAAAACCGGTATTGTGTGAATACACCAAGCGGACAAAAAACGATGGCAGCCCTTTTGCTTTGCATCGTTCCAAATTGAAAGTCTTTGCTTATTCCCACGATGTCCATAACCAGTCCGGTATAACCCTGAAATTTAATCTGCCTGCCGATGGCGTCGACGGGATCATTCCATCCAAGTATTTTTGCGGCCGTTTCGTTGAGGACAATTTTTGGAATGCCGCCGTTTTCATCCCGGGTGGTAAAAAATGTTCCGGCATACATGTGTATTTTATAAGTAGACAGGTATCTGTCATCCGTTTTGAGCATTAATACTGAAATCCCTTTGGTGGAATCCTGTTCAGGCCTGAAGGCATTGGGTACGTCGCCTGCGTTGCCATCAGGTATTTCGTAAGAAAGGCAAACATTTTCTACAATGGGTATTTTTGCGAATTCATTTCTTATGGTTTCCATATGCTGAACACCCGTCGGTGTCCAATCCCTCGGCACCTGAGCAGAAAGGATATAGGATTTGTCATAACCCAGGTCGCTGTTCAGGAAAAAATTCACCTGCCTGGAAATCAGAATGGCTCCGATCAAAACGATCGCTGCGATGCCAAACTGGAACGCGACGAGGAATTTGCGCAGACCGATATTTTCTTTTATGGAAGTCAGTTTTCCTTTGATCACTTCAACAGGTTTCAATCCTGATAATACGAGTGCCGGATAAAAACCAGAAAGCAGACTAATAACAAGGACCAGCAGGATCAGCAATCCATAGATATAAAAGGGGAAACCGATCAGTGAAGAAATTTGGGTGTCCAATATTTTATTCAATGCCGGTCTGAATACTTCATACAATCCCAATGCGATAATCGTTGACAGGACTACGAGCAGGAATGATTCGGTAAGGAATTGAAAGATCAGCTGTTTCCGCATGCCCCCGAGTACCTTTCGTACGCCGATCTCTTTCATGCGTGCTGAAGCCTGGCTTACCGAGATGTTCACGAAATTCACGATGGCCATAAACAAAATAAACAGCGTAATGATCGTCAGCGTAGAAAGCATTTTACGCACCAGGCCGTTATTGGCCTCAAGATAATACTGCTTCAGCGGTATCAATACCGGATGCATCTGATCACTGATTCCCAATGGTGTATTTTGTTTTACCAGTTTACGCATGATCTGTTCCACCGCTGCCGGATGTACACCTTTTTTTAATTGCACATATCCGACGATCCAGGGATTGTCCCAGCTGTCGATGATTCTTCCGAAATATCCGATGCAGGCGCCGGAAAGAAAGACGGTATTCCGGTTATCGTCGTTGATGCTGATAATGGAATTGCGGGATATTTTTTTGAAGACACCAGTGATCAGGAAATCATGTCTGGTGCCCGAGAAACTACCGATGGAGAAGGTTTCACCTACCACGTTTTTTCTTCCAAAATATTTCAGGGCGGTTTCTTCTGTTACAACTGCCGAGTACGGATCATTAAGTGCTGTCCGTGCATCTCCAAACAGCAGCGG
>DATCAO010000649.1:0-7712 GCA_036512575.1 Puia sp. | reverse complement strand
CATTTACACGGATCCGGTCCGGTCCCAGTTCGGCAGCATTCAGACGGCTGAGGTGCAACTGGGCTGCTTTTGCTGAACCATAACCCGCATTATTTGGGCCTGATACAAGTGCATTTTTGCTGACGATATTCAGGATATCGCCACCCATACCCTGTTTTCGCATAACATCCACAGCAGCCTGCGTCACCAGGAACTGTCCTTTCACCAGCACATCATATAAAAGATCCCAGTCTTTCTCCGTATGTTCCGCGATGGGTTTGGATATGGAGAGACCGGCGCAATTCACAACAATATCCACTCCGCCAAAAGCCAGGGTGGCCGACTGGAAACATTTTAAAATGGAATCTGACTGGGTTACATCGAGGGGTTCAGCAATGAATTTTTCTTTTCCAAATGCCTGATGAAATTCTGCTTCGGCTTTCTTCAGTCGTTCACCATCATTGTCATTCAACACAACACAGGCACCTTGCTCTGCGAATAACCAGGCGATGGCCTTACCAATACCACCCGCGCTGCCTGTAACCAGGGCAACACGCCCGGAAAGGGATTTCGGTTTGGGCATTCTCTGCAGCTTGGCTTCTTCCAAAAGCCAGTACTCTATGTTAAAGGCTTCCTGTCGTGGCAGTGAGGTATAAGATGAAATCGCCTCCGCACCCTTCATCACGTTGATGGCATTGATATAAAATTCCGCGGCTACGCGAGCTGTTTGTTTATCTTTCGCGAAGGTGAACATGCCGATACCAGGACAAAGAATTACAACCGGATTCGGATCACGCATAGGCGGGCTATCCGCTTTTTTACAGGAATCATAATAGGCTGCATACATTTTCCGGTAGCCTGCAAAATTCGGCTCGAGTTTTTCCCGCATGCTTTTGAGATCAGAAAAATATTCCGCGGCTGAAAGCTCGAGTACCAACGGGCTGATTTTGGTTCGCAGAAAATGATCCGGACAACTGGTACCCATCGGAGCAAGCCGGTCCAGGTCTTTTGACTGTAAGAATTCCATCACCCGCTCATCATCTGCGAAATGACCGATCATTCTGTTTTGGGTGGAACAAAATCCGCGGAGTATGGGTGCGAGTGCAGTTGCAATCCGAATGCGTTCGGCCGGAGCTGCTGGAGGTTTCTGCTGACCGCCGAATACAGCCCTGTTTTTCCCCAAATGTTCTGCGAGATACCCGGCACAGGTTTCTATAATTTCCAGTGTGTTCACATAACTTTCAAACGATGTGTTTCCCCAGGTAAATAAACCATGTGAACCCAGCATGATTCCCTGTATACCGGGATGGGTATCGAGACATTCCTTCAGCTTCAGGCCCAGATCGAAACCAGGTCTTTGCCAGTCAACCCAACCGATGCGTCCCCCAAATAATGTTTCAGTAATTTTCTCTCCGTCTTTAGACGCGGCAATGGCAATGGCCGCATCGGGATGCAGGTGATCGATATGGGCAAAAGGAAGAAATCCATGCAATGCAGTATCAATGGAAGGTGCTTTTGATTCCAGATCGAACAAACAATAGTTGAACAATCCGACCATGCTGTCCTCATGAGCTAAACCCGGATATATTTTTTTCAGATCCCGAAGACGGTTTACATATAATGCGGCAAGATCTTTTTTCTTCAGTGTGCCCAGGTCACCGCCGGAACCCTTCACCCACATCACTTCAGTTGGTTCTCCCGTCAGCGGATCTGCCGCTTTCGCCTTGCAGGATGTATTGCCACCGCCGTAATTAGTCAGGCGGAGGTCGGCTCCAAGCAAATTAGAACGATATACGAGCAAAGCCACTTCATCTTCTTCAAGGGCAGCAGCCTTTTTCTCATCCCATAAATAACTTACGTGGTGGTATGTTTTCATTTTGCGCCGATCCAAAAACTATATCCTAAAACAATCGTAGCCGCGCCGGTATTGTTCTTACCGTTCGCAGTGCCTTTTTGAATATTCAGGAATCCGTAATTTCCGCCGAATTCAATAAAAAGATTGTTCTGCCCGAAAGCATAATTTAACCCGATATTGCCTTCAACCCCAAAATTCGTCGAATTCAACTGGTCTTTGATATCATTGGTCGCATCGAAGGACTGGCTGCCATACGGCAAAGCCTGTGTTCCTCCCGGATCTGTGTAAATTTCGCTTTGTCCTGATGTAACCTGTTTCGCAGAAAGAAGGAAACCGACGAAAGGACCCGCATCCGCGTAAATCCTCCAGGGAGATTGATGGAAAGTATATCCGAATTTCGCGAGAATGGGAATCATCAGGTAATTGATTTTCGCCTCACTGTTGAAATTGGCATATAAATAAGTAGGTGCTGTGTCCGGAGGGAATAGATTAGCTAAACCTTCAGGCAAAGGAAACGCCTGCAATCCGTTTTTCTTGCCCCCTTGGGCGGAATATTCTATCATAGGTTCTACCGAAAACAATTCCGAAATTTTGAATTCGGCAAACACGCTGAACTCCGGTCCCAGCCGGGAACTATATCCTGTATTCAAGGGATTCTGGTCGCTGCCTGAGGATGACAAATTGGGTATGCTGATGCCGCCGCGGAAGCCAATTGCCGTTTTCTGGGCTTTTGTGGGTTGGCTACCCAATATGGATACCAGAAGCACGATCACGGTCAACCGGGATTGAAATGAATTGCTGATGCATTGAGTAATGCCCATTGTGGTTGGTTTTTGTTTTTTAGGTTGTTGAATTTAAGAATAGTTCCAAAATTTAGTCCAATCCGGATTAAATACCGCATTTATTTTTCATAAAACACAGGGCATCCTTCCTTTCGATTATCATCATCCGTTATACGCTCAGTTCGGCCATACTGCAGGTACATATTTATTCTGAAACAAAAGTAAGCTGCATTACTTTTGGGGATTGGATGCATAATCCATTTTGCACATGCCCATCCTGGAATCACTGGAAAAACTAGACAGGTCGCTTTTCAAGCTCGTCAATCAGGATGCGCACGCGTCGTTTTTGGATCCGGTGATGTCCCTGTTGAGGAATCCCGATACCTGGATTCCGCTCTATGTATTCATGGCATTCTGGAGTGTGATCCGGTTGAAGAAGTTTACCTGGCTGTTTGTTCTATGTACGCTGCTGATGTTCGCGTTCACGGATTCTGTTACCGCATTTGTATTTAAACCTTTTTTTGAACGCCTGCGCCCCTGCGCTGAGCCGTCACTGGCCGGCATTGTCCGGGTATTGGATGGCTGCGGCGGAAAATATTCTTTTCCTTCCAACCACGCAGCGAATCATTTCGCCCTCGCAGCATTCTGGTATGGCGCCATTAAAAAAACGACTGGGAAAAAATGGTATTGGTTATGGGTCTGGGCTTTTCTGATTTGTTATGCTCAGGTATATGTCGGAAAACATTATCCGGGCGATATACTGGCCGGAGCCGTTTTTGGTATCTGCGCCGGCATGTCTGCTTACCAGTTATTTTGCTGGTTGCTGGGTGTAATACAAAAAAAACAACAACAGGAGATTTCCGGGGAAGTAGAAGATCATCCGGGCACTAAGTTGCATTAAAATGAAATATTTCAAGACAAATACATGAGTGAACAAAAAGTAGCGGTCATCGGCGCCGGCCCTGCAGGTCTGACGGCCGCCTACCTGTTGTCGAAAGCAGGCGTTTTAGTTGAAGTGTTTGAATCAGATCCGGAATATGTTGGAGGCATTTCGCGAACAGAAAAATACAAGGGTTATCATTTTGATATCGGAGGTCACCGTTTCTTCAGCAAATCCCGCGAAGTAGAAGATTTCTGGACCGAGATTCTGGGTGACGACATGTTACAAAGGCCCAGGAGTTCCCGGATTTATTATCAAAAGAAGTTTTTTAAATATCCGCTGGTCGCTATGGATGCACTAAGGAAACTGGGTTTTTGGAAATCTGCTTCCTGTTTAACGAGTTATGCTAAAGCTAAATTATTTCCAATCCGCAATCCGCAGAACTTTGAAGAGTGGGTCAGCAACCAGTTCGGCAAAAAATTGTATTCCATATTTTTTAAGACCTATACTGAAAAGGTTTGGGGCGTTCCCTGTTCGGAAATTTCGGCTGACTGGGCGGCCCAGCGCATAAAAGGTCTTTCCATGAGTACGCTGATCCGGAATGCGCTTTTTCCTCAAAAAGCCGGAGGGGAAGGATTGATCAAAACGCTGATTGATTCCTTCCGTTACCCCCGACTGGGTCCGGGTATGATGTGGGAAACCTGTACAACAAAATGTCGTCAGCAGGGGGCTGTTATACGCATGAATGCCCGGGTGGAATCCATCACACTTCGGCAGAACAAATGGTCGGTCCGCCTGCAATCCGGAGAAACCCTGGATGGATTTGAACAGGTCATATCCTCTGCTCCTTTACGTGAACTGGTTCGTTCCGTACTGCCGGCATTTCCCGGCGAAGCCTTGCAAGCCGCATCTTTACTGGGTTATCGCGATTTTATTACAGTTATTCTGATACTCCCGGACAGAGGCGTATTTTCTGATAACTGGATTTATATTCATGACCCGGCCGTAAAAGTGGGCCGCATTCAGAATTTTAAGTCCTGGAGCCCCGAAATGGTTCCGGATCCGGGCATGACAGCCTATGGGCTTGAATATTTTTGTTTTGACGGAGACGGACTGTGGAATACGCCGGACCCGGACCTGATTGAAATGGCGAAAAAGGAAATTGCTCAGATCGGACTGGCTTCCGAGAAAGATATTCAGGATGGATGTGTTGTTCGTCAGAAAAAAGCCTATCCGGTGTATGACAGGTTATATAAAGAACGGGTTGCCATAATCCGCAATGCCCTGGATGCCTATCCCGGCCTGCAATTGGTAGGCAGAAATGGCATGCATAAATACAATAACCAGGATCATAGTATGATGACCGCAATGCTGGCAGTAAAAAATATACTGGCCGGCAAAACGGTTTTCAACCTCTGGCAGGTGAATGAAGATGCCATTTATCATGAAACCATCGGGGCAGATGAGGAAGAGACATCGCAAACTGGTCGTCTGATTCCTGTGCGAACCGAATCCGCTTAAAAAAATTAGAACCTGGTAAAGAGATAGTACACATCACTACTATTTTTTCGGGTGGCGGGATTTAATACGGGCAGAGATAAAGTGCTCACATGAAAAGCAATTCCTGAATCCAGGATCCTGAAATGAGCCCGGTTTATCGTTTCCATTCCTTTCATACTGGTCAGCAGATAATCACCAGGCTGAAGGGATTCCGGCTGCTCCGTTACTTTAAAGGAATAATCCGAATAGAAATCCAGGCTTCTGGACCGTTCGACCCAATAAAGAAAAATCCTCTCCTTGTTCAATTTGTTCTCCCGGATGAAGCGGCTAACCGGAGTACTCGCCTGGAATTCCAGAAGTTTTGGATAGAAGCCAGTATCCAGACACAGATTTATTAGAATAATGGTGAGTACACAGGCTACCAGCAGTCCGGGCAGAGGAATCCATTTTTTCAGCAGGACCAGGAGGAATATCCCCGTCATCAATATGGCAGAAACTAATACGAGCAATTGATTGGGCGGGAAGGGCAATACCAACAGGACAAACATGACCACAACCAGAAGGGAAAAAATGATATAGTGTGCAATAGTCAATGATTTTAACCAGCGGGGAACCAACCTTTCAAAAATCAGGGGGTTTAAAAATTTACCAGTGAAGACCGCGGCCAGGGGCAGCACCACATATATATAATGTGGCAATTGAGCCTTACTGGAACCCAGGGCGCAATAGGTAATGAGAAATCCGCCCAGGCTGATCGCCTCATCGCCAGCTCCGATATAAAATTTCTTCCGGAACCATTCTGCAATTCCACTTACCATACTCAGTATGAAAAAAACCGTCCATGGCAAAAAACCCCATAGCAGGTTTTCGAACAAAAATAAAAAATGATCGTTCTCGTGCCAGGTGCTTTCACCTGTAATCCTGCCGAAGCTCTGAGTCCAGTAAAAAAAACGGAGGCCGGAAATTCCTTTTTGTCCATACATGATTTTTTCCGGATGCAGGTCGTATTGCTGGTACAGACCAATACTCATGGGAATCAGCAGGATGCCGATGATCAGCAACATGATCAGATACTCCCACCTTAAAAAAGCAGATAACCGCCGCCTCATAAAAAAATGTATGGAAAATGCAAAAATGGGAACCATGAGCGCTATCGGTCCCTTGGTCATCATACCGCCTGCTATAGCCACGGAAGCAAGTAGCAGATGCAACCATTTTTTATCCAGGAACCAGGCAGCCAGTTGCCAGATACTGAATATAACCCAGCCCATGAGCATGGTGTCTGTCCGGACGTCGTGGTTGATTAAGAAAATGGCCTGACTGGATGCGAGAACCAGGGCACTCAGTAAAGACATAGGACGCGGATAATACAGAAGAGCAAACCGGTACGTACTGTATATAGACAATATAGAAAATAAAAAAGACGGAAGACGGTACGCCCAGTCGTGAATCCCGAATATCCACATGCTGGCTGAACTGAGCCAGAACAACATGGGTGGCTTATCCAGATAATCTTTCCCCTGGTCGTAGATCTGGAAAAAATTTTTATGCAGCAGCATTTCCCGGCTGATATTGGCATATTGCACCGCGTCTATTTCCATCAGCGGAATCTGCCATCCGGCCAGCCATCCGAGTACGCAAGCCACAATCAGCCAGCGTATTACCTTAATGTCCCGTTCATCATGTGCAGGGTTCATGGAAGGCCTTTGAAAGTTAAATGGTCAGTCATCACGGCAAATCTAGATGGTTTGTTCGCAAATCGGCCCGTCGGCAAAAATATTTTCCGCCCTCTGGCGGCATTCATATAATATTTACTGTAAATTAATGTTCCCTTAACCAGCCCTCTTTAGATTCGCAGACCTTTCATTTACAAAAAATCATCTTATGGCAAAATTTATCACCTCCATCAAATTACTGGAAGCGACAGAACGTGACTATGCAAAACTATCCCAGGAATTGAAAAAGTATTTTTTCAATCCCGCAGGCAGGACCGGATCCGGTAAGTCAACGGAATCCGAAACTTCGGTAATTTTCAATTCATCAGACAATAAGAGTTTACTGGATACAACTACTGCTGTATCGCGGGCCGCTGCCACAACCGGAAGAAAGTATTCCTTTACCGTGATCAGAGAAAAAACGAGACCGGAAACCAAATAATCTCCTGATGAGACCTGGGCTGCTACTCCTGTCTATTTTATGCAATTATTGTTTTTCTTTTGCCCAGGCAGACACTACGGCCCGGCGGATGATGCTACCCAATGGCTGGAGCCTGACTCCCCTCGGCAGGTCGATTCCACTGGGTGACCTGCCATTGAATATTATAGTGTCCCCATCAAAAAAATATCTGGCCATAACCAATAACGGCCAGAGCACGCAATCGGTGCAGTTGATTGACGCAAAGAAAGGCAGGCTCCTTTCCGAAAAAATAATACCCGAAAGCTGGCTCGGACTTGCATTCAGTTCAGACGAACATTATTTGTATGCGTCCGGCGGTAACGATAACCTCATCGTGAAATACAGGATTACAATCGGAAATCAATTGGAAGAATCTGACCGGATTCACCTCGGGGAAAAATGGCCCGTAAAAATTTCTCCGGCAGGGATGCAGGTCGACGAAAAATCCCATACACTGTACGTAGTAACAAAAGAAAACAACAGTTTGTATATCGTTGATCTGAATACAAAAAAATCAAATTCCATTCCCCTTGGCGCTGAA
>DATCAO010000648.1:0-9729 GCA_036512575.1 Puia sp. | reverse complement strand
CGACCCTGTTGCCGCCGGGAGTAGGATAATTGCCCGTGAAATACCAGTCGCCTGTATTGGTTGGACAGGCTTCGTGAAGAGACTCAATGGTTTGGTAAATAACCTGCACCGGGGTGCTGATATCGGGCGGTGTGATCAGTTCTGCTATTTTATCAGAAATTTCCTGCGTGCTGAAGGCCTTGTACACCTGTCGGACAACATTTTCTGAGTGCAGCTGCCCCATCCGTTCCAGTTCTTTGCAATGATCATACATATCGGTAAGGCATTTTTCTTTTCCGCGTTCATGCATGAGCGTTATTGCAGCACGAAATGCAATGAAATCACCGAGTTTACTCATGTCTATGCCGTAACAATCCGGATAACGGATCTGGGGAGCCGACGAAACAATAATTATTTTTTTGGGTTCCAGCCTGGCCAGCATGCGCACGATACTTTCCCGAAGCGTGGTTCCCCTAACAATGGAATCATCAATCACAACCAGGGTGTCGACTCCCTTTTGCACCGTACCATATGTGATGTCGTACACATGCTGTACCATTTCATTCCGGCTCGCATCGGCGGTAATAAACGTGCGCATCTTGACATCCTTGGTTGCAATTTTCTCAATCCGGATTTTCCGGTTGATCATCTGCGAAAGTTTTTCTTCATTCAGGTCATTCCCCCAGGACAATATCCGCTCGATCATTACTTTTTTCAGATAATCATCAAGACCTTTCCACATTCCGTAAAAAGCCACTTCCGCAGTATTGGGGATGAATGAAAATATGCTGTTTTTCAAATCGTGGTTAACAGAATTCAAAATCTGTTCACTCAGGTTATAGCCAAGGGCAATACGTTCCCGATAAATTTTTTCATCACTTCCCCTGGAAAAATAGATACGCTCAAAACTGCAGGCCCGGCGTTCTTTGGCAGGAATAATTTGTTCAACAAAAAACCGGCCGTCAGATTTTGCAATCAGCGCATTCCCGGGCATGAGTTCCAATACTTCATTTTCTCCTACATTGAAAACGGTTCGGATGGCTGAGCGTTCAGAAGCAGCAACAATGATTTCATCATTTGCAAAATAATAAGCAGGGCGAATGCCATGCGCATCACGGAAAACGAATCCATCTCCGTTTCCAACAAGTCCACCCACGGTAAAGCCACCATCGAAAAGTGGTAGCGCCCTTTGCAATATTTTTTTAAGATTGAGTTCTCCCGGCATTTCTTCGTCTGCCAGCACAATAAAGTGATGAATCACTTCCATCATGGCGGCGAGGTCGCTTTGCTTTTGGAATTCGCCGGGTTCAATATTTATTAGCGCAAAAAGTTCGTCCGTATTTACGAGGTTGAAATTACCGGCCAGCGCGAGATTGCGGGCCGGAATCGTATCCCTTTTTATAAAGGGATGACAGAATTCCACGTTGTTTTTCCCCTGTGTGCCATAACGAAGGTGACCCAGCAGGAGTTCGCCCATTACCGAAATATGTCCTTTTAAAAGACCCGGATGTTTGATGATATCGGGCTGATATTTTTCAAGATCCTTTACTTCGTCATTGATTTTTGAAAATATGTCAGCTATTGGTTGGTTATTATTACTCCGGATGCGGTGAAGAAATGGATGACCGGGCTCAATATTCAGTTTTACTGATGCAACTCCTGCGCCGTCCTGGCCGCGGTTGTGCTGTTTTTCCATCAGCAGGTAAAGCTTATTTAAGCCATACAATGCCGTACCATATTTCTGGAGATAAAAGGAGAAAGGTTTGCGAAGTCTGATGAATGCCAATCCGCATTCATGTTTAATTTCGTCGCTCAATTTTTTCTTTTTTAATGCGCCGGGTCCCGGGTTCCGACACTCAATTTTTCGTTTTTCAGATAAATAACCCGTTGGTTCTGCACCTTTAAACGAAAGTGAAACGCAAAGGTAATCGAATCGGGCGAATGTAGAAAGCCGTGAGTAAAAATCGACAGATCGGAGTTATGCAGGCGGCTGAAGACGGCTAAATCGCATAAGCATCATGGACTAAGGATTAAAGCTTTATACATTAAGTATTTCGCCTTAAGCTTTAAGCCTTATGCGTTAGGCGTTAGGCGTTAGGCGTTAGGCGTTAGGCGTTATGCTTTTTTCAGATCAGCACGGTGCTGGAATTCATGAAATGGATCAGCGAAGCGGCGTTTTTAAGCTTTAGTTTTTTCAGGATATTATGGCGGTGCACCTCTACCGTTTTAATAGAAATATCCAGTTTTAATGAAATGTCTTTGGATGAGCTGCCCTGCTTAATGAGGTTGATAACGTCCATTTCCCTTTCAGTGAGGGTATTAATCGCAGAGATTGTAGCAGAATCGTCCTGGGCTTCGACCAGGAGCTCCTTTATTTCTTCACATATGAATTTATTCCCTTTGGATACTTCAACGATGGCGCTGAACATTTCCTCCTTCGAAGAATTTTTGGTTACGTATCCGCTGGCACCCAGCTGTAACATTTTTTTTGCGTATGTGGGCTGCGTATGCATGGTCACGCCAATGACCCTCGAATCGGGTGAAGCCTCGCGAATACGCCTGGTTGCCTCTATCCCTGAAAACGGTGCCATGTTGATATCCATGAGCACGATTTGGGGTTGCAATTCTTCACTCATTTTAACGGCTTCCTCTGAATTTGAACAGGAGCCGATCACTTTAAATCTGGAATCCCGGTTCAAAATATAAGTCCAGGTTTCTCTAATCAGCCTATGGTCGTCTGCAATTATGATACTAATCATTTCCGGTGTTTTCAATAGCCTTTTCAACTGGATCCTCGACGGACTCTGCGCTTAACTGTTGTAATTTACAAAATCGCCTCGGTAATTGAAACAGATGTTTTTATTTTTCAATTCTCAGCACCCGGCCTTCCTGTTTTAGTTAGCCGAAGTAAACTGCCTGGTTTGCCATTTTGACAAATTACCGCAATTCCGGTAATCTCCGTCTATCATGATATAATAAGTAGCAATTCTTGATTGAAACCATGTTTGCAGGGCCTTATTCTTCTTTTGATCCAGCGCCCGCAGGGCAATCTTATTGTAGTCGTCTTTCAGATTTTCCCTGTGCGGATCTGATTTAGAAATCAGATAAAGGATCCGGACACCTTTTTTTCCCCGATCGTCTATAAAAACCGTCGGCTGGGAATACTGACCGGCACTCAGATTGGAATTTTTTAACGTCAGTACGGTTTCTTTGTCCAGCTCGTCGATTTTCATATAATTGGATCCGTCACGCGCCATAAGGACGCCGGCGGTGAATTTGACGTTTTCCTCATCGCTGAACTTTACAACAGCTTCCCCGAAACCCATGGACTTTGAAACCAGCAGTTGGCGTATAGAATCCAGTTTGGCATTGGCAATTGCGATCTCCACGGGCGTAATCTGAGGTATTCTGAGAATATGCCTGATTACTGCATCATCACCATTGCGACTCACCATCTGAATAATATGGTATCCGAATTTTGTCTTGATCACAGGAGAAATCTGACCGTCCTTTAACCGGAAAGCAGCGACCAGGAAAGTCGGATCCCATTGTTTTTCCAGCCGGTTCACCTGGTACATACCACCCTTATCCTTACTTCCCGGATCATCAGAATACAATGTAGCAAGTGTTTCGAATTTCTTCTTGCCGGATTCAACTTCCTGCTTGTATTCGTTGAGCTCATCAATAGCCAGCAGCTCAATGTCCCGGCTGGCCTTGGGATAAACCACAATCTGTCCGATCTGCAATTCAGATTCGTAAAAAAGGAGACTGTCCTTTGGAATCTTATCGTAATATTCTTTTACTTCTGTAGGTGTAATCTTAATGCCATCCACAATTTTGGCCCTCATGCCCGCCGCCATGCGTTGTTCTTTGATGGGCTGACGGAACTCATCCTTCATCTGGTAAATCGTACGGCCGGCAATTTGTTCCAACGCATCCTTGCTCCCATATTGTTGAATAAAATACCGGATTTTTTGGTCTATTTCCGCGTCGATTTCTTCTTCTGTAACAGGAATAGAGTCTTTTTCTGCCTGGAGTACCAATGCTTTCTCAACCAGCATGTGATCGAGAATAAAACAGCCGTCCTGTTCCTGACCTCCCTGGCGTTTAATGTCTTCGTTAGCAATGAAGATCTCCGATTTCAAAACGATTTTATCTCCAACAATACCGACGATTTTATCAGCAACAACTTTTTGCTGGGCCATTGCGGCAGAAGCCACAAGCATTAAAAAAGCAGCAAACAGTGATTTTTTCATAAACGGGAATCTGAAACGGTCAAAAATACACTCATTCACCCCGATCAGGGGCTGTTAAGGGGGATTTAACAAAAAATTGCCCTATTTAGCTTAGGGCCAAAAGCTTAAGGCTTAAGGCATGAAATATTTGTATAGCAGTTGATAGTTTATCACAAACCCATACTCCCATACTCTCACACTTTACAAAGTTCTCTTCACCTCTTCTTCCTCATAGGCTTCCACAATATCTCCAACATGATAGTCAGTATAGTTTTTGATCACGAGGCCACATTCCATACCCGATGGCACTTCCTTTGCGTCATCCTTAAATCTCTTCAGGGAAGCGAGTTCTGCTGTTGCCCCTTCGCCTACCGGATAGATCACGATGCCGTCGCGCACCAGCCTGATTTTGGAATTGCGGTATATTTTACCGTCAAGTACATAACAACCGGCAACAGTTGCCTTATCGAATTTGAATACATTGCGAATTTCCACATTGGCCACCACTTTCTCCTGGATCTTGGGCTCCAGCATACCCTCCATGGCGCTCTTAACCTCTTCGATCGCATTGTAGATGATCGAATAGGTCTTGATCTGCACACCTTCATTTTCTGCAAGCCGGCCGGCCTGAACAGAAGCGCGTACATTAAAACCTACCACGACAGCGTCTGAAGCAGTAGCCAGCAAAACATCACTTTCGGTAATGGCGCCAACCGCTTTATGTACCACGCGCACAGCAATTTCTTCTGTGGAAAGTTTTTGCAGGGAATCACTCAGGGCTTCTACGGAACCATCCACATCACCTTTGATGATCAGGTTGAGTTCTTTAAAATTACCGAGTGCGAGACGGCGGCCGATTTCATCCAGCGTAATGTGTTTCTTGGTACGTATACCCTGTTCGCGGGCGAGCTGGCCACGGCGGTTGGCGGTTTCTTTGGCTTCGCCTTCATCAGCAAATACCTTGAATTTTTCGCCCGCTTGCGGAGCTCCGTTTAAACCCAGTAATAATACCGGGGAGGAGGGCGGCGCATCATCAATCTTTTTGTTCCTTTCATTGAACATCGCTTTGATGCGGCCAAAGTACTGGCCGGAAACCACCAGGTCCCCGCTTTTCAACGTTCCGCCCTGAACCAAAACGGTAGCCACATATCCCCTTCCCTTATCCAGGGAAGCTTCTATCACCGTACCCGTCGCTTCGCGGTTTGGGTTAGATTTTAAATCCAGGATCTCGGCTTCCAGAAGGATTTTTTCCAGCAGGAGATCTACATTCTGGCCCTTCTTCGCTGAAATTTCCTGGCTCTGGTATTTACCACCCCAGTCTTCAACCAGGATATTCATACCCGCCAGCTGTTCTTTTATCTTTTCCGGATTGGCTCCGTCTTTATCAATTTTGTTGATCGCAAAAACCATGGGCAGGTTTGCAGCCTGTGCATGCGAAATGGCTTCCTTGGTTTGTGGCATGATCGCGTCATCTGCAGCGATAACGATAATGGCGATATCGGCCGCCTTGGCACCACGGGCGCGCATGGCCGTAAATGCTTCATGACCCGGTGTATCCAGGAAAGTAATTTTCTTGCCATTGGAAGTAGTAACCTGGTAAGCTCCGATATGCTGTGTGATACCACCGGCTTCGCCTGCGACTACATTGGCCTCACGGATAAAATCCAACAGGGAGGTTTTACCGTGATCCACGTGACCCATGATCGTTACCACAGGGGAACGGGCCACCAGGTCTTCAGGCGTATCGATGATTTCTTCCTCTTCGAGTTCCAGCGCATCGTCAATACCAATGAATTCCACGGTATAACCAAATTCTCCGGCAACCAGTTCGATCACGTCAGCTTCCAGGCGCTGATTGATGGAAACCATCATGCCCAGGCTCATACATTTGCTGATGATGTCTGCATAACTCACGTCGATCAGGTTCGCCAGTTCGCTTACGCTGATAAACTCAGTAACCTGCAGTTTTGTACTTTCTTGTTGTTCACTGCCGCTGGCTTCAGCATTTTCTTCCCTGCGCGCACGGCGGTATTTGGCTTTACTGCCTCTTCCGCGACCACCCGTACCGGCCAGCTTGGCCTGGGTTTCTCGGATTTTTTCCTGAATTTCCTTTTTATCGATTTCTTTCTGCTCGCGGGTGCTTGCAGCAGCGCGGTTGGTACCACTGGCAGGACTCCGCAAATCACGCCGCAGTATGGGTTTGGCTCCGCTGCTCGGTCTGGTTGGATCGCGCTGTACGGGCGTCCCGTTTCCTGAAGGTTTTCCCCCACCGCCTTCACGTTTTTCGATGGGAATGCGCTTCCTTTTTCTTTTTTCATCAGCCTGTTTGGGCTTTTCTGTTTCGACTGGCAGGTCTATTTTACCCAGAATCCGGGGTCCTTCAATTTTGTCGACATGAATATTTTCGATCGTGCTTTCCTCGCCCTTCTCAATTTCCGACTCGGCCACTTCGGTTTTCACGTCGACAACTTCGGAAACCGGCTCAGTTGTTTTTTCCGGTTCTGCCGTGGGCACTTCCTCAGTTGCCTTTTTCCTGGTCGTTTTCTTGGGCCGGGTGGAGGAATCTATAGTAGACAGGTCAATCTTATCAATGATTTTCGGGCCTTCAATATCCGGTGCCTCGATCTTGATGATTTCGGGTTCTTTTTTCGGCTCTTCAATTTTAACCGGCTTCACTTCCTCAACAACCACAACCGGTTCTTCCTTAACTACTTTTTTGTTAGGGTCTTTGCGGAAAAGAACGGTCTCGTCTTCTTTCTTGCGTTTAGCCTCCACACTGCCTTTCGGAAGGTCGATCTGATTACTCTTGATCTTGGCTACTTTGTCTCCCTGGAATTCCTGCTGAAGGGAGCGGTACATGTCGTCAGTCAACTTGGAAGTTGGTTTCAGGTCATCCTTAATAAATCCTTTACCAACCAGGAAATAGACCAGCGTCTCTTTGCCGATGTTGAATTCCTTGGCTGCTGCCATTAACCGCGGTGTTGTCGTTTCTGCCATATGAATTGAATCCATGAACTGAAGGTCCGTTCATGGACCATCGTCATGTTGTTATAAAAAATTTATAATGAAGAACAGCCTTAATCATAAAATCATGATTAACGGTTATTCTTTTTCGAATTCTTCTTTCAGTACGCGGCGAACTTCCTCAATCGTTTCCTTTTCGAGATCCGTTCTGCGTTCCAGTTCTTCAACGGATAAGTCCAGTACACTGTGCGCCGTATCGCAACCGATCCTTTTTAATTCATCGATGATCCAGGTTTCTATCTCATCGCTGAATTCGTCCAGATCGATATCAAATTCGGTAGTCTCACCCTCATTATCCCGGAATACATCAATGGAATATCCTGTCAACTCCTGGGCCAATTTAATATTTACCCCTTTTCTCCCGATAGCCAGCGATACCTGGTCGGGTTTTAAGTAGACATTTACATGCATCTTTTCGCTGTCTATGTCCATGCTGGTAATTTTCGAAGGCGTCAGCGAACGCTGGAGCAACAACTGGATATTATTGGTATAGTTGATGACATCAATATTTTCATTCTTCAGTTCACGAACGATACCGTGAATGCGGCTTCCTTTCATACCCACACAGGCTCCCACCGGATCAATACGGTCGTCGTAAGATTCCACAGCCACTTTCGCACGTTCGCCGGGTTCACGCACGATCTTTTTGATAACGATCAGGCCATCAAAAATTTCTGGCACTTCAATTTCAAGGAGTTTAGCCAGGAAAGAAGGACTGGTACGGGAAAGAATGATTACCGGGGAATTATTTTTCATGTCCACTTTCCTCACCACGGCACGAATGCTTTCCCCTTTTTTGAAATAATCCTGTGGTATTTGTTCTGACTTGGGAAGAATGAGCTCATTGCCTTCTTCATCCAGCAGTAAAATTTCTTTTTTCCATACCTGGTACACTTCTGCACTGATGATTTCCCCTATCCGCTCACTGTACTTCTTGACCAGAACATTTTTCTTCAGGTCACCAATACGGCTGGCCAAAGTTTGCTTGGCAGCCAGGATGGCCCTGCGGCCAAAGTCCAGGATCTCGATTTCTTCGTAGAGATCTTCACCCACTTCGTAATCCGGCTCCAGTTTCACCGCATCACTGTAAGCAATCTGCGCCAGGGGATCTTCCACCGCTCCGTTTTCCACAATCGTTCGCCTGCGCATGATTTCAAGGTCACCCTTTTCAGCGTTCACAATTACGTCAAAATTTTCATCACTGCCGTATTTTTTACGCAGGAGGGTTTTGAAAACATCTTCCACCACTTTCATCATGGTGGGACGGTCGATATTTTCTGCTTCCTTAAAGTCCTGGAAAGCTTCGATTAAATTGATACTTGCCATAACCGATCTTTTTATGTCCAGTTAAATAACAATCTGGATCTTGGTTGATTTTATATTGTTGAATAAAAAAGTATAAAAACTGATTTCTTTTTTTTTCGATTGCATTTTTCCGTTGGAAGCCTTACCGGTAGCCACTTCCAGCACAATACCTTCATCATGCACTCCGGTCAGGACCCCTTCCTTTTGTGTGCCGTCCAGGAATTGAACCTCAACAGGCCGGCCAATATTTTTTTTATATTGTCGCATGGACTTCAGTGGTTCATCCAGTCCGGCAGAAGAAACTTCCAGTGAAAAGTCACCCGCAGGAAATAAAGCCGACTCCTCCAGTTTCTTGTACAGCTTCCGGTTCACCTGCACACATTTTTCAATCGTAATACCGGAATCGCCATCCAGGAAAACCTTGATGTTATGGATGGGTTTGATCCGCAGATCCACCAGGAAATAATCAGGCTCCGATTCGAGGATTTCCCCGATCATTAACCGGATGCTTTCAATTTGGGTTTCCTTATCCATATGAAAAGAAGAAGGGAACGATTGCGTTCCCTTCCTGTTGTATCACTGTACCGGCTGCAAATTTAACGGATTTATTCGATTTCTCCCAAATATGGTATTTAATTTCCCCAGGGGTTTTAACAGGCTTTTTGCCGATCCTGCCCTAATTTTGTAATCCATGAATGTTCTTGTAGAATTCCTATTGGTTTACCTGCTCTACCGTTTCATCGCAGGTTTCCTGGTACCCCTGTACCGGACCACGACCACGATGCGCCAGCAGTTCCGCGACGCGAACGGTCGCCCACCGCCAGGCGGACCCGCCAATCCCCCGAATGCCGGACCTGAGGCCAAAGCCCAGTCCACTGATCCGAACTCCGGATCCGGAAAAGTTGGGGAATACATTGATTTTGAGGAAGTCAATTGAATTCAGGGCCACGCCCATACTTTCTTTCCACACTTTACCAAAGTATATCCGTGATAAATATGCCTGGTGGCAAATAGAGACCTTTCAGGCCGGCCCGAATGGCGCCTTCCACGTTCATCAGGGCGTCATCCACGAAAAGTGTATGTTTTGGATCCAGCCCGTTTTCCTTAATAATCTGCTCAAATCCGGCGGTATCCGGCTTGCGCTGGCCCAAACTGTGGGAATAGTAGGCTTTTTCAAAAAGCGCGT
>DATCAO010000647.1:0-3859 GCA_036512575.1 Puia sp. | reverse complement strand
CAGGAGACGGTATCAATGAACATCCTACCCAGGCGTTGCTGGATGCGTTTTCCATCAGGGAAAAACTGGGTTCACTCGAAGGGAAAAAAGTGGCGATCATAGGAGACATCATGCATTCCCGTGTGGCGCTCAGTAATATTTATCTGCTAAAAAAAATGGGTGCTGAAGTAATGGTTGCCGGTCCGCCAACACTCATTCCCGTGCATATAACGGAAGCTTTCGATATCCCCGTGGAATATAACCTGCGAAAAGCCCTGGAGTGGTGTGATGTGGCCAATGTGCTCCGTATACAGCTGGAACGACAGAACCAGGTATTGTTTTCTTCCCTGCGTGAATACAGCCTCGCCTACGGTATCAACAGGAAAATGCTGGACAGTCTTTCGAAAGAAATAGTGATTATGCATCCCGGACCGATCAACCGGGGCGTTGAACTGGACAGCGATGCGGCAGACAGCAAGCAATCCATTATTCTGCAACAAGTGGAAAACGGAGTGGCTGTGCGCATGGCTGTTTTATATTTACTTGCTGATAAAGGAACGAATCTTTAACCTTTCAAATAGTGATATGCAACGGATCGCATTATTCCCGGGCACATTTGATCCGATTACCATCGGCCATCTCGATATCATCAGCCGTTCCCTGGGTTTATTTGATAAAGTGGTCATCGGTATTGGCCGAAACGTGAATAAATTACCGATGTTTTCGGAAGAACAGCGAATCGCCTGGATTAAAGAAATTTATAAAGACAACCCCGGTGTGGATGCCGTTTTGTACGACGGACTCACCATAAAATGCTGCCAGCAGGTGGGAGCCCATTATATCATCAGAGGTATCCGCTACGTAAATGATTTCGAATACGAAAAAGCTATTGCCGATATGAACCGTAGTCTGGATTTCCAAATAGAAACGGTATTTCTGACCTGCTTACCACAATACACTTCCGTCGCTTCCACCCTCGTACGCGATGTTTTGCGCAACGGCGGCGATGTAACGCAATTCCTGCCGAATGTGGTTGCTGAATCCTTGAAGAATAAAAAATAAATCCCTGACTATGGCGATCTGGTTTAAGAAAGACTGGAATATAGATAAGTTGAATCAGCTCGCTTCAAATACGATGAATGAACTGATTGGTATTCAGTTTATCGAAGTCGGGGAAAATTACGTTAAAGCGAGCATGCCGGTGGATAACCGAACCCGGCAGGCTTATGGATTATTACACGGCGGGGCATCGGCGACACTTGCTGAAACCGTTGGCAGTGTAGCTTCTGTTATGGTGGTCGATCCGGAATACTATTATTGCGTAGGTATTGAAATCAACGCCAATCATATTCGCAGTGTAAAGGAAGGTTTGGTCATTGCCACAGCCATCCCACTCCACCTGGGTCTCTCATCACATGTATGGGAAATCAAAATCGTTGACCAGAACGAGAAACTGGTTTGTGCCAGCCGACTGACCGTTTATGTGAAAAAAAAGAAGCCTTAGTTTATTTCAATACCCCGGCCACCCTTCCGGCTTTCAGAACTTCTATAATGTTCGGATATGTATTTCCCAAAACCTCCGCGAGCTCATGCGCTCCGATCCATTTCAGTTCGGTGATGTCTTCCTCCGCCTGGGGAACAAGCGACTGGTGACTGTTCGTTTTCATCAACCACCAGTGTGTTTCCTTTAGTAAGTACAATCCCCTTTCCTGGTATGCATGTTCAGTTACGATCAGGAACTCTTTCAATTCCAAATCCCTGATACCGGTCTCTTCTTTTACTTCACGAATGGCACAATTTGCCAGGTTCTCACCCGAATCCAGTTTCCCTTTCGGCAGGTCCCACTTACCGCGACGGAACATAAAAAGAATTTCTCCTTTTTCATTTTCCACGAGTCCCCCGCCAGCTTGAATTATTTTTCGTCCCTCCTTGTTCATCGCCATTAAAGATAAAGACGATCTCCATAAGTGGGTATACAAACGGATTTTTTTTATCTTCACCGCATGACAAATGAAATTGCAGTCGCTGAAAAACTTCTGGAAATCCAGGCCATTAAATTGAACCTGGAAAACCCATTTACCTGGGCCTCCGGTTGGAAAAGTCCTATTTACTGTGATAATCGGAAAACCCTTTCATTTCCATCGATCAGGGAATTCGTCAAGTCGGAAATGTGCAACCTGATCTTTGAAGAATTTCCTGAGATTCAATGGCTGGCCGGAGTGGCCACAGCCGGAATTGCCTGGGGTGCCATGGCCGCTGATCAGCTCAAACTTCCTTTTATTTATGTTCGTTCCAAGCCCAAGGAACACGGCATGGGGAATCAGATTGAAGGATATTATGAATCAGGCAAAGAAGTGCTTGTAATCGAAGACCTGGTCTCTACAGGTAAGAGCAGCGTGGCCGTGGTACAGGCCCTGAGGAAAGAAGGTTTAGTGGTTTCGGGACTCGTCTCTATTTTCAATTATGGATTTAAAGAAGCAGAGCAACTTTTTGCACGCGAAAACGTTAAAACCAGATCGCTGACCGACTATCCGACTTTGATTTCGCTGGCATTAAAAAAAGAGACGGTGTCCGGTGTCCAACATGAAACACTTGTTAAATGGAGGGAAGACCCTGCAAACTGGAACCCGGTTTCGTAATTTTGAAATTAAAAACGTCTTATGAAAAAGAGTCTTAGTCTGTCCCTGATCTTCAGTTTATGTTTTATTTACAGCCGCGCCCAGCAACCTGTGCGTAAAGGAGCCCTGGAAACCGTTACGATCTCAGTTCCGACAGTTCAATGCGAAGAATGTAAAGACAGGATTGAAAAATACCTGACCCGGGAGGATGGCATTACGCTTGTGAAAGTAGACTATAAGAAAAAGACCTGCAAAGTGACTTATTACTGGGACCGGACGACCGTTGAAAATATCAAGACAGCCATTGCGAACACGGGCTATGATGCGGGTGACGTTGCGGCCGATGCGGAAGCCTATAAAAAACTACCCACCTGTTGCAAGAAAACGGAAGACGGTGGCGGTCACGAAAAGAAATAAGTTTTAAGATTTAGTATTTGACTTCAACCGAAAATTTCCCTTCTCCGAGACCTAGTTCGGCTGAAGCCGCATTGCTGATACGAATCAGCAGCCCCGCGCTTTCTTTCATATCGGGCAACTGGCCCAGCACTTTTGCATAGATGGTTTTACCATTTGTCCCCGATACCCGAATGATGGAACCCACCGGGACGCCATTCATCAGCGCGTAATATTTTCCGTCTGTCCATCCACTGGTACTCTTGAATGTTCCTGCCATACCCGAACCTGTTTTCCCCGCACCCGTGTAATCGACGCTAAAAAAACCGCCATTGCTGTGAGATGCTGCATAGTTGTTGATTCTTTCGGGCGGATTGCTCACCGCAATAGCCGCTGAGGTACCTGTATTGGCTGATTGTGCCGGCACATCGGTCGGTTTATTGGGTTTAACGGAAATATCCTGTGCTGGTTGACTCAATACGGGATTGGATGCCATACCCTGGGCCAGCGGTGACAGATCAGTTTTTACTTTTAAAAATCCTATGATCAGCGGTGTGCCTTGTTTTACATCGTCCTTTTTAATCTTATTCCATTTTTCAAGACTGGTTACCGGCACGTCGTTATATATGGAACTGATTTTATACATCCATTCTTTTTCCTGTAGTGTATGGTAAATGGGTATCAGGGACTCTCCGGAAGATTTCGCCTGTTTTTGATCGAAATTGCCAGGGGTCAGCGGAATTTTCAAAGACGTGTTCACTTCCAGTGGTTTGTCAAAAGGCATATTATTGAAATTCGCGATATCGTGGGGTGGAACATTAAACAACCTTCCGATACTATACCAGTTCTCCTTGGCGACCACTATATGA
>DATCAO010000646.1:0-2788 GCA_036512575.1 Puia sp. | reverse complement strand
CATCCAAAGCGTATCTGCAGCAATGGTCCGGATTTCAGTTATAAATAAATGAGGGCCGATCTGTTTTCCCAGAGATTGGATGGCCAGGATGGCTTCTACAGCCTGGGATCGGGGAATAAAATATTCCGACTGCAACTCTTTACCGCTGCTCGGCGTAAAGCCCATTTTAAAATGCGGAAGCCGTTCATACCAGGGTCCCGGTTTTCCCATTTGAGGAGTACAGTTTTCTGCGGAGAGTTCGATGATGGGATGAAGGTCCTTGATTGCTGCCCTGGCTCCATAAAATTCTTCCATACCCCGGTATTCAACTTCCGGATTTACTTTTTCCTTTATCCAGACTTCATTAATAAACTCCGATTGCCAATCTGTAAACAGGCTCACGCTGTATCCTGCAGACACAATTTCATTGAAATGCTCTTTCAACTGTACCAGAGGCATTTTTACAAATACCTGTTGACGCATGGTGAATGTCGGTTGGATAGCCAGGGTTACCTGAGAAATCATACCGACGGCACCGAGGCTTATCACAACACCGTCAAATGTCTCTCCGTCTTTTTCCTTTGAAAATTTTACCAGGGTTCCATCTGCCGTCACCAGTTCCAGTCCCCTGACTGCTGTAGACAGGTTGCCATTGTTTACTCCCGAACCATGTGTAGCCGTGATCATGCTGCCGGCTACGGAAATATGTGGCAGGGAAGCCAGGTTATGCAGCGCAAATCCCTGCTTATCCAGGTAGGGAGCCAGCTCACCATATTTTATTCCCGCTTCTACAGTTACCGTATTGTTTATTTTATCCAGCGAAAGAATATTGGTCAGCTTTCCTGAAGAAATCAGGTTGTATTTACTATCTGCAATGGTATTGAAACAATGTCTTGTTCCCAGGCCGCGAAGCCTGGTGCATTTTTTTACTAAGGATTGAAGTTCAGAAACCGTATTCGGATAAAAGACATTGCTTGTACTATAGGTCAGGTTACCAGCCCAGTTCTGAAGTTTTTCTTTTTGTGCCATAGCCGGAAAATTAGATAATAATGGAGCAGCAGCCATCGCGGAACTTAGTCTGATAAAAGTTTTTCTTTGCATGTGGTGAAATTTATTAGGCGACTATTGTTTTTTTGTGGCTTCCACCCGCCATTCGTTTCCGCTGGCGATCGAATATGTTTTGGCAAAATCTCCCTGGTTGAGTGCAAAAGATAGTTGAAGCAAGCTGTTCAGGTAGGCCAGGGGTTTTCCCTTGGATACTGCGCCGAATGTCTGGCAATAGGGCATATCACCTGAAAATACTTTTTCCTGGTTATGATAAATTTCTACGTGGAGAGTATCACCATATTTTAATCCCAATTGATTAAATAAGCCGCCGCCGATATTCGTCCAGATATTGCCGTATTGTACATCCAGGATGGCGATGGTTCCTTTTACAGTATTTCCCGTTTTCACAGCCTGTTGGAAAGGAATCTGCACGACCTCATTGGGAAGTTTCATGCCCACCTGTTCATAGCTGATTACTCCGGACGCCAGCCGTGCAGCAGTATATGCGTATACGTCACGGCCATGGAAAGTGTAAGATTCCTGGGAATTTTTTCGCCGGTTCAGAACTTCGTCAATCTGCCTGATTTCCGCAATGCCCTGGGATGAAGCGATCAGGGTTAGGGTGCCATTATCCGGTGTTACAATAAACTGGCCGGTTTTGGTCTTGAGGACGACCGACTTTCGCGTGGTGCCCACGCCCGGATCCACGACGGATACAAATACGGTACCGACCGGCCAGTAAGGTACAGTTTGCTCGAGGCGGTAGGCAGCTTCCCAGATATTATATGCAGGAATTTCTTCAGTCAGGTCAAATAATTTCAGATCTGCCGAAACCCCCAGGGCAACGCCTTTCATGGCGGAAACTGCACCATCTTTTAAGCCGAAATCAGATTGAAAAACGACGATTTTATTCTGGCCCGATATGCGGGAACACAATAACAATGCAAGGGAAAAACTGCTGATTATCCTGCGCATGAACAAATATTTTAGTTCAATTTACGCTAAGAATCGGGCTATATGATCCAAAGGTGAAAGAATCCCGAAAAGTTTGCCGGGCTTTGGATCAGGTAAAATAAAAAGAGGATTCGTCGGTTTGCGGGAGATAAAACCGACGAATCCTGTTCCCTACTCATCAGATCTTTACATGAAAAACTGTTCGGAAATTATTTTACCCTCCTTCACATGGTAAACGCAGAGCTCGGTCATATCCATACGTTTCCGATCTTTCATGGTAACATCCATACGCATTGTCATTGCAAATGTGTTACCGGCAATCATGGGTTCAGAAATTTCCATGGCATGGTTTTCGGCAACCATGTCAGTCCATTTTTTTCCTTTCTTCAGGATGGCATCCAGACCATGCGTCTCTTTTGCAAACGCTTCGGAAGCCATCGGTTCGATACTCACTGCATCTTTCGCGAATAATTCTTTCTGAGCAGTTTCAAAATCACCCTTTTCACAAAGTTTTTTGAGTTTTTTTGCTAGTTCCTTAGCGGACATTGTTGCACTGGCAGTTGTAGGCATAATAGTAGTTTTTAAATGTGAGTAATACCTGATTTGCTGCAAAAATCATACTAAGCCAAAAGCTGAGCTTAATGGTCGAAATGGCGGATATGCAAGGGGAAATAAGACGTTTATCTCCTATTCTAATTTAACAGAAATGCATTAGGCATTAAGTGTGAGGTTGAAATGACGGATTTACCCCCTCCTCCGCCATCAGGACCACCGATACAGGCTACCAGGCAGAACAGAGGCAGCATGA
>DATCAO010000645.1:0-3393 GCA_036512575.1 Puia sp. | reverse complement strand
TTTCTTTTCACCGTTCCTGGGCACTTCAATCTTTAACTCGCCGTTTTTGTATTCGGCGGAAATTTTACCATCTACTGCGTCTTCGGGAAGGCTGAATGACCTGGTCCAGCTGGAATAGTTGTATTCGCGCCTGTTGTACTTGTCGTTAGAATTTTTATTTTCTTCCTTTTCGGCGCTGATCGTCAACATACCCTGATGAAGCTGAATATCAAAATCGTCCTTTTCCAGGCCCGGTACTGCAATGGACAATTTGTATTCATGTTCTGTTTCTTTCACATTGATTGCCGGAACGTTCAACGCACGGCTGAAATTAAAATTGGCATCGAGTGGCAGATCAAAAAAACGATCCACCCATCCGCTTTTGTTGAACAGGGATGGCCATCCGGCTTTGGCTTTGGCTAGTGCTTTCGTTTCCATTTTGATAATTTTTTATGGTGAATTAATAAAAGTCTATCAATCGTACAATTACCAGGCAAACATAGTATTGTCCGGGCTCCGGGACCATGAGTTGAACGCCGTCATCCGTTGATTCTAGTCATCCCTGTCCCATTCATCCGGACCTGATGAAAATCATATTTGAAAACTATGAGTATCATGGTATGCCGGAAAGTTCATGCGTAGCTTTAAGAAGCCAAAAATTCCAGTCCAATGAACAAGACAAACTTCTCCATCTGGCGCAATGATACCATTGCGGAGGTTCAGGGTCGGTTTTGCCAGTTATATCCAAATCTGGAGATTAACTTTTTCAGTGACAATGAAAAAACACAATCGATCAACTCCTGCGTTATGTTTTCGCCTGAAGTGAGGGTTCGGGATATTAGTCCTGATTGCCAGGATGGATATATAGCGTTAAATGAAAAAATTAACATTGAAGACCTGGAGACTTCAATTCATGATCATTTTCAACTTCATGCGGAAATTTCGCCAAGGACCGGACACCGGACAGTTATTGTGCCACACAAATTCATTCACACGCGCTTTTGAAAGCTGCAAATTTCCAGACTCCACTAATGACGCTATTTGTCAAAGTGATTTTTTAGTACAATTAATGCTAAATATACTTAAGGAAGATTCTCTGAATATTTTCCGGTTCTGCTCTGCTTAGTTCTTATCCAAATGAAAATGGCCCCATTTTACGGGGCCATTTTCATATTTCGCAAATGAATTAACTCAAACAAAGAAATCAGTTTGCTTCCGTCGGACCATTCTGTAATGCTTCCATCGCTTTATCGATTGAAAATGAACCTGTTTTTTGGC
Source organism: Puia sp. (assembly GCA_036512575.1). Lineage (GTDB taxonomy): Bacteria > Bacteroidota > Bacteroidia > Chitinophagales > Chitinophagaceae > Puia. Next base: position 2,136 of record DATCAO010000645.1, on the reverse strand, counting down.
TTGGTGGAAATTCTTTGAATGACGCTAAAAATGCGCCTACATATAGCTGTGCCGGCATGAGTAAGAAAAGCCGTTCTGCCCGCCATTGATCGTAACCCATCGTGAGTTGATCGGCATGTTCAAACGGGTCAGACCGGAGATTGAAAATTTTAGGCAGGCGTAATGGTATGAAAGGGTCCTGCCAAACGGCCATTCCATGTGCGCGCTGTTCGGCAAATACAACCTTCCATTGATTATAGCGTAATCCTACCAGAGAACCGTCATCGTTGAAGTAAAAAAACTCGTGGCGGGGATCGGCAGTTTTTCCGGCAAGTGCATCCTGTATATTATACCCGTCTAAATGTACTTTAAATGTCGTATTACCTACTTTCATTCCCTTCAAAAGCTGTTCTTTCACGTCAGGTACACCGGCAGCAGCCAGTATGGTCGGGAGCATATCTTCATGGGCGTAAATATCATTGTTGATGGTGCCGGGTTGAATAGTACCAGGCCAGCGTATGGCACATGGAACGCGGTATCCACCCTCCCAGTTGGTATTTTTTTCTCCACGGAAAGGCGTCGTACCGCCGTCCGGCCAGGTAAAGGCTTCAGCACCATTATCGGAAGAGTACATTACGATTGTGTTTGAATCAAGTCCCAGTTCTTTCAGTTTATCTAGTATCTGACCAACCTGACCATCGTGTTCCACCATTCCATCAGGATATATACCAAGGCCGGTTACTCCCTGACTGGATGGTTTGAGATGAGTAAAAACATGCATTCGGGTTGCATTCCACCAAACAAAGAAAGGCTTGTCCGCTTTTTTTGCTTTCTCAAGGTAGATCATGGTCGCGTTGGTCACTTCGGAATCGATTATTTCCATTCGTTTCACGCTAAGCGGACCTGTTAATTCAATTTTTTGCGTTCCGTCAGCATTTGCCCAGGAATGGATAACACCACGTGTTCCGAATTTTTTAATCATTTCCGGACTTTTAAAGTAATCCGGATTTTGATATTCTTCTTCCGCATTTAAATGATATAGCGAACCGTAAAATTCGTCGAAGCCGTGGTTAGTTGGCAAAGTTTCGTCAGCGTCTCCCAGATGATTTTTCCCAAACTGAGCCGTCATATAACCCAATGGTTTTAACAACTGGGCAATCGTTACATCACGGGCTTGTAAGCCCTCTTTCGCACCGGGCAAACCCACTTTCAGCATGCCGGTTCTGTAAGGTGTCTGACCGGTAATAAATGCGGAACGCCCGGCAGTGCAACTCTGCTGTCCGTACCAATCTGTAAATAATGCCCCTTCCTTAGCGATACGGTCGATATTGGGTGTTTTATAACCCATCATACCCTGGTTATACGCGCTGATATTCCAATAACCTATATCATCACCCCAGATGATCAGGATATTAGGTTTCCTGCTTTTCTGAGCAGAAGTAGACAATACAAGAAGGACTGAAATTAACAGAGGAAGTCTTTTCATATCTAGTCATTAAATATTGAATGAAGCAATTAGCAAAATTACCCATTATTATTTCACTTGAGATTTTTTAATAAAGTCCCGCCAAGTTCACCAGTCACGGAAATCTGTTATAAGGCAGAAATGCCTTTTGAAGCGAGGCTAATGTTTATCATCCATCAGGATATTTCTATTCAAACGCCTTGGACAAATTGAATTTTTTTACTGGCAATTATCCGATGGCAAATGTCCAAAAACCAAAGGATATACTTATGTTTAAAAGTGGATCGCCAGTTTTCATTTCATAGGTTAGGATCGTAAGCCAATTTGCCGATGTCTGGTTATTGCCTTGCGTTTGCTTTTTCCCAGGTCCTTACTTTTACCCTGGCTTCGTTGAAGATCCTTTCATAATTCCCTTTACGCAGTTTTTCGCTGGATTCCTTATTCAATGCATTCCACAAAGGCTGGTACATATAGTAAATGGCCAGGTAAAATGGCTGGTTTGGAGGAGCGACCACATCTGTCCCGAAAAGGAAACGATCCGGGAATCGATTAATGACTGAGGCGGTGTTTTGTATTGACTTTGGCGTTGCGACGACATATTTTGCGACTTCGTCCCAGGATATGTCAAAATATAGATTTTTCAGAGCGGGATCTTTGAGCATTTCTTCAACAATCTCCAATTGAGAAGAACT
>DATCAO010000644.1:0-2770 GCA_036512575.1 Puia sp. | reverse complement strand
CCTTCGTTGTGCATGAGTCCGTGCCAGATGGCATTTTCCACCAGGGGCTGAATCATCAGCGTGGGAATCAGGGTTTCTTCTTTGTCTATACATTCATCTACAATCACGCGGTAGGTAAAAGAATCGTCAAAACGAAGTTTCTCCATCACCAGGTAACTGTCCAGGTGTTCCAGGTTTTCATATAATGTGGTGAATACTTCTTTGGACTGGTTGAGGGTAATACGGATCATCTGGGCAAACCGCGTCAGGTACCTGGATGCTTTCAGCTGCTCGTTTTCCAGGATCATACCCTTGATGCTGTTCAGGGAATTGAAAATGAAATGCGGGTTCATCTGGGTCTGCAGCGCCGATAGCTGCGCTTCAGCCAACTGCTGATTGATGAAAGCAATCTCTTTTTGTTTTTTATCTAAGGATTGCTCCGATTCAATTTGTTTTATTTTGTTCCCGACCAGGGTGGCGATGGTCGTCAGCATTTTTAGGTCCCTTTCTTTGAAATGGTTCATGCGGTGATGTTCGGAGTCGATGATGCCAATCAGCTCATCATTATGAATAATGGGCACCGACAATTCACTCAGCCTGTTCATATCATCTATCCGGTAGCGGGGATCTTTACGCGTATCGCAGACCAGCTGAGGTTCTTTGGTGAGCATCACATGCCCCACCACACCCTGCCCGGGCTCCACGTCGAATGCCTGCGAGGAAATGGTTTTGGGATTGCCTTTCGGACCGTAGGCCGCTTTTTGCACCATCCTGGTTTTGTCGGCATTCCACATGTAGATGATACAATCCTCATAATTCATCCTTCCGATCAGGTTTTTGGTGACATCCCATAGTACATCATCCACATTTTTAATACTGGCCAGCGAAGAGGAAAAATAATTACTGATCTGTTCCAGTTCGAACTGGTTCTTGTATTCCTCGGCAATCAACTGCTGCACCCGGGCTTTTTCCCTTTCCTTTTTCCTGATATTGTTGACCCTGGTTTTATAAATGAACAGGATTAAAGCCGCGAGGCCCGTTGCAAACAGGAAAATAAACCAGGTTGACTTCCAGAAGGGCGGCTGAATATATACGAACAGGGTCTTGACCTGCTGCGGCCAGTGATTGTTGGCAGAGAGTAGTTTGATCTGCACTGAGTTCATTCCGCCTTCCAGGTTGGTAAGGGTAATTGAATTTTGATTATTGACATCATTCCAACTGGTATCGTTGCCTTGCAGAGACCGCCAGGAAAAGCGGTTTTCTTCAGGATCTGTGTAATTGATGGTATTGAAATAGATGGTGAGGTTATTCTGGGAAAATTTTAACCGCACGATGTTTGAAACGGAACGGATTACTGAATCGCGGGTGGTTAATTTTTCGATAAAGAGCATGGGCGCCAGTTTGCGTGAAAGGTTCACATCCGGAGTAAATGAAATGAGTCGGTGTTTTGCGCCCAGGTAAAAGCGATTGGCTTCCCGATCATAAAAACTTCCCCTCCCGATAGTCGTTATAGCCACAGATGGCAACCCGTCGGCATAAGTAAATTGTTTTACAGAATAATTGCTGACGTTGAACGCAGAAATTCCATTGTCGGTGCCCATCCAGATGCAATCCTGAATGATATGCGAACTGGTGACTGTATTGCCATCCATATTGTTGTTTTCCTGCTGGCGCAGTGTCATGGTGCCGGAAGAACAGTTAAATTGAACGATCTGATTGTCGTATGAGGAGAGCCATAGATTATTGGCGGAGTCACGGTCCAGGATATACATATAATTCAACAGAAGCCTGCTCACCCTGGGAAACGGAATCAGGGTATCTACCATTTGTTTGCGCAGGTTCCAGCGACAGAGTCCGTCGCCGGCCAGCCACAAATTACCCTGGATGTCTTCTGCCATGCTAATGACGAACGTAATTTTAAGCAGTGGATTTTCTGCGGTACTGATTTCGGAAAATGTTTTTGAAGCCCTGTTATATCGTACAAGCGTATTTAAACTGGCAAAAGAAATCCAAATATTTTTTCTCGAATCTTCAAAAAAAGTTCTTGATGGCGTTTTTTGCATCCAGCTCAGTTCCGGAGGTGTTTTGATTTGACCAAAATGAAGATTCTCCTTATTCAGCCATAGTATACCCGACAAGGTAGCTATCCACAAAGTATCCTCACTGTAAGGAAAAATGTTCAGAATGGAATTGCTGCTAGGCGCCGGAGGAGAAAACCGAATGTGGTTGCGGACCATTCCCGTTTTTTTATCCAGCACCAGCAGGCCTCCTTCATTCATCAGTCCGGCAAATATGGAATGGTTGTCCATATAAATACTCCGGATATCGTGATTCACCATCTGGCTGTCATGCAGGGAAAGGTCAGTGACCGAAAAAAAAGAATTGTGCAGGTTTTGCTTATATACCCCGTCGGCCGTTCCAACCCAGATGCGACCTTCCCTGTCTTTAAATACGGCTGTACAGGCTTCATGCGCAAAGTATTTTTTTCCATCACAGCTGAGCTGACCGGTCCTGAAATTGAAATGCACCAGATAGAACCCGCTATTCCTGCAGGTAATGCTAAAGAGGCTGTCGTTGATGAAGCTCAGTTTACTGGACCATCCCAGATCGGCGCTCACAGAAAATGGCATAGGACTGGAACTGAAGACCGGCGAATAAATACTTGCCACATCCAGCGTATTCCTGTCGGTATTTAAAATGACGAGTTCGCCATGCCGGTTACCCCAGGCCATCTTCATCTCTCCCATCGAATCGGTAAGGAGTTTTTTGAGCCATACCCTTTTTTCAACGA
>DATCAO010000643.1:0-6434 GCA_036512575.1 Puia sp. | reverse complement strand
ATATCCAGAATGGCGCCGGAATGTCCGTTTGCGAAAGCATCTGGTTTGATCATCGTGAACGTGCGGATACTCATTGGTTTTTGTTTGGCGGGCAAAGTTAATGCATTTTTATAGCAGATTTGGGAATGGCAATTTAATTCTGCACCTTTGCAACCGTTTTACATGCAACCTATTACGAATATTATTCCCTTATTGAAGGATCCTAGAAATGTTGTGATCGTAATGCATCAGAAACCGGATGCAGATGCGATGGGTTCTTCACTTGGCCTCTACCATGTTTTGCATGCACTGGAACACCGAGTAACCGTCATTTCGCCTACCAATTGGGCGGAGTGGCTTGCATGGATGCCGGGTGCAGAAAAGGTTTTGGACTATGAACTCAATACCGGAAAATCCAATGAATTACTGGCAGCAGCCGACTGGATTTTCTGTCTTGATTTTAATGTGCTGCACCGCACCCGTAAAATGAACGACTCCATTGCGAGCGCCCGGGGTACGCGTATCCTGATCGATCATCACCAGCAGCCACAGAAAGAGGTATTTACCTACGGAATCAGCGATACATCCAAAAGTTCAGCAAGCGAAATGGTTTTTGATTTTATTGAATCTGCCGGGCAGGGCAACAGGATCAACAAAGCTGTTGCTGAATGTTTGTATGCAGGTGTTATGACCGATACCGGATCATTCCGTTTCAGTTCCGCCTCCGCTTCAGTACATCGGATGGTGGCTGTGCTGAAAGATACGGGACTGGATCATTCGAGAGTTCATGAAAATCTTTTTGATAATTACCTTGAAAACCGCCTCCGTTTTATTGGCCATGCACTTTTGAACAGAATGGAAGTATTGTATGAATATAATACAGCCGTAATCAGCATACCCTGGAAAGACCTGGTGAAATACCAGATCCGGACGGGCGATACTGAAGGTCTCGTTAATTACCCACTGACTATTCAGGGAATCAAGTTTGCTGCCCTGATCATTGACCGTGATGAAGAAATCAAATGCTCCTTCCGGAGTAAAGGTGGTTTTGATGTAAATCAGTTTGCGCGTGATTATTTTGAAGGCGGGGGACACCATAATGCTGCCGGTGGCCGCAGCAGTGAAACGCTTGACCAGACTTTACAACGCTTTCGCGATTCTCTAAAAGAAAACGCTTTACAATTACAATAAATCTAAATGAAAAAAATCAATTCTTTTCTGATTGCTCTTCTCGGTATGCTGTTACTGGTTTCCTGTGATAATAAAGGATTAAAGAAAACAAAATCCGGCTTACTTTATAAGATCATTTCCGATGGAAAAAATCCGGTCGTTAAGAACGGTCAGTTTATTAAACTCAGTTTTGCACAAAAAATCAGCGGGGTAAAAGATACCGTATTGTTCAGCTCTGACAGCAGCCTGCCTGCTTATGTGCGTATTGACACCAGCCAGCAAACCCCATACAGTCCGGTTGAAATATTTTCCCAGTTAAGAAAAGGAGACAGTGCGGTGGTGATCCAGCTGGCCGACAGCATACAGAAAAAATCCCAGCAACCCCTGCCACCCTTTATACATAAAAAAGATAAAATCGTGCTGACGCTGAAAGTAGAAGATGTTTTCGAAAATGAAGCAGCAGTGCAGAAAGACCGGCAGAGCGGATTGGATGTATTTCACGCTAAAGAAATCAAGCAGGTGGAAAACTATCTGCAACAACATAATATCCAGGCCACAAAAACGAATATGGGAACATTTGTCGAAATCAAAAACGCAGGGGAAGGTGCACTCATCGATTCCGGCAAGCAGGTTTCAGTAATTTATACCGGTAAATTATTCCCTTCAGGAAAAGTTTTTGAAAGCAATGACAAAAACGACGGACAACCGATCAAATTCGTTGTTGGAAGACATTCGATTATCCAGGGGTGGGACGACGGACTTCGCCTCTTAAAAAAGGGCAGCTCGGCTACTTTATATATTCCGGCTTTTCTTGCTTATGACCAACAACCTGGTCCTGGTAAAACGCCCAATGAGAATCTCATTTTCGATGTAAAAATCGTAGACGTTACCGAGGGACCCGCTGAAGGACAAATGCCCATGCGACCAGGAGCTTCTGTAAGGCCTAATATGCATGTCAAACCGGCCGCACCTGTAAAAAAATAATTTTATTCCGGGGAGTCCTATGCTTCGGCATAGGACTTCCATAACCGGATCGTTTCCACGGCTTCCTTTACATCATGCGTCCGAAGGATGCTGGCGCCCTGGCTGATTGCCAGGGTATGCAGTACAGTAGTTCCGTTTAACGCTTCTCCTGCTTGAATGCCGAGCGTTTTATAGATTGTCGCTTTTCTGGACAAACCAACCAGGACAGGCGAGTTCAGCATATTCAGAAGTTTCAAATGTTTGAGCAGAATAAAATTCTGTTGGATCGTTTTGGCAAAACCAAAACCAGGATCTATGATCAGGTCTTTAATGCCCATCCTGATGCATTCCTTTTTTCGTCTGATAAAATAATCCAGCACTTCAGTAACCAAATCCATATAGCTGGTAAATTGCTGCATATTTTCAGGACTGCCCCGCATATGCATGCACAGATAGGGAACTTTTTCGCAGGCGGCCAGTTTAACCAGTTCGTCCGATTCCCCAGCTCCGATGTCATTGACGATAACCGCACCGGCGCCGAGGGCGGCTTTGGCCACTTCGTACCGGTAACTGTCAATAGAAATAAAAGCATGGGGAAATCTTTCTGAAACCAGCCGAATAGCAGGCACGACACGCTTAATTTCCTCATCAATAGAAATTGCTCCGGCTCCGGGCCTGGTACTCAGGCCACCCAGATCCAGTATGGCTGCGCCTGAATCCAGCATCGATCCGGCCTGCCTGATTAATTCTTCCCCGGATGATATCCGACTGCCTTCATAAAATGAGTCGGGGGTGATATTCAGTATGCCCATCACAACGGGATGATCCAGGATGAGCAAGCGACCTTTACAATTCAGTGAGTACATATTGATTGAATCCGTAAATTTAGGCAGATCATTACTATATATTACTTTTGGACATGAAAGATACCCTCCGTCAGTATGAAAATACGGTGAAATCCTGCCGGGAAATTTTCCTCAAAAAAACAGTCGATTACGGAACCTCATGGCGTGTGTTGCGCCTGATCTCCATCTTAGACCAACTCTATATAAAAGCCAGAAGGATTCGCACCATCCAGGAAAAGGGCTCGCAGCGGGTGGAAGAGGACATCCGGGGTGAATTCCAGGCAATAGTCAACTACGGAATTATCGGACTCATCCAACTTGAGCTGGATCCTGAAAACATCGAAGAACTCAGCGTGGAGAAAACGACAACGCTCTATGATGAAAAAATTCTGGAGGTAAGAAAAATCATGGAAAACAAAAATCATGATTACGGAGAAGCCTGGCGTGAGATGAGCCAGGAAAGTTTTGCAGACCTGATCCTGATGAAACTTCAACGAATGCGCCAGATTATCGCAAATGACGGAAAAACGCTGATCAGCGAAGGCGTCGATGCGAATCTTACGGATATCATTAACTATGCAGTCTTTGCCCTGATCGGGATTGCAGAAGGACGTCATGCAGCCTAACCCACCCATACCATGAAAAAAACCTTTCTGAATACTGCCCGTCTGCTGGTCGGCATTTTATTTATTTTCTCAGGGCTTATCAAAGCCAATGACCCGCTCGGACTGAGTTATAAGATGCAGGAATTTTTTGAAGTCTGGAATATGTCGTTCCTGGATCCTTACACCCTCGGGTTTTCCATTATTATGATCGTTTTTGAAATCCTCGCAGGAGTTGCCGTTCTGCTTGGCTGGCGTATGCGTCTTTTTGCCTGGCTGCTATTGATTTTGATATTATTTTTCAGCTTCCTCACCGGCTACGCCGTAATATCCGGAAAGATCAGGGAATGTGGGTGCTTTGGGAACTGCATTCCCCTGCAGGCCATGCAGTCATTCATCAAAGACCTGGTCCTGCTCGCACTCATCCTGATTCTTTTTATTTACCGGAAGGACATCAGGTCAGGATTTTCAAAAACCAGCAGCCTGTTGATACTGGGTCTCACGATCATCCTGTCCTTTTCTGTTCAATGGTATGTTCTCCGTTATCTTCCGCTGGTGGATTGTTTGCCATTTAAGAAAGGTGCCAATATTTTAGAAAAAATGAAACCGCCTGTAGGTGCGATTCCAGACAGTACGGTGATTCATTTTGTGTATGAAAAAAATAATAAAACACTGGAGTACACGGCAGACAACCTGCCCGCCGATCTCGACAGCACTTATACTTTTATCAAACGATACGATAAAATCATCAGGAAAGGAAATGCTGAAGCCGAGATCAAAGATTTTTCGCTTGTCAGCGAATCCGGAAATGACTCCACCACGCAGATATTGGACAGACCCGGATTTATACTGATGCTGATTTCAAGAAGTTTTCCGAAGACCAATCCGCACTGGAATAAACAGTTCCTGCTATTATATACGCTGGCCCATTCGAAAAATATTCCGGTTGTTGTAGTCACTTCTAACAGGCAGGAAGCCACAACTTACCTTAGTGCCAACGAACTGGACAAGCGAATTCCCCTTTTTGGTTGCGACGCTACTGCAGTTAAAACAGCCGCCCGAGCAGACCCCACCCTGTACCTTTTAAAAAAGGGAACAATCCTTAATAAATGGAGTTACGCAAATCTGGATATGGCGGTGCCTGGAATTGCTGAACTTCCTGTACAAAACAAACCAAGCGACATCACACCATGATCAATCAGATCAGTAAAAGAATTTTTTATGGAAGCCTCGTCATGTTGGGTGTTGTAGTGATTGTATTTTTTCTATTCCAGGGTTTTGGGGATCCTGCCCGTCTCATCCTCGGTCAGCGTGCCGATGCAGGTACTATCAATAATATTCGCAAAGATTTATATCTCGACCAGCCCAAATGGAAACAGTTTGTGTACTACCTGAATGATGTTTCCCCGATCAGCATATATAGTAGTCAGGAAATTCAGGAAAGAAATATTCATTACTTCGGCATTGGCCGTGATACCAAACTTATTTTAAAATTTCCCTATCTGCGCAGGTCTTATCAGACCAGGAAACCCGTCTGGTCCATGCTTATGGAGGCCCTGCCAGGCACCATCATCCTGGCTTTCCTGGCCATGTTTATTGCCACGCTTTTCGGCATGGCCCTGGGCATCCTTGCGGCCCTAAAAAAAGACAGCTGGATGGATACGACGGCCATTTTTACAAGTATACTGGGCATCTCTGCGCCGTCTTTTTTCATGAGTATCGTGATCGCCTACATTTTTGGTTTTGTGTTGAAACAATATACCGGCCTTCAGATGACGGGGAGTCTTTTTGATACCGATCCGTTTACCGGCCGCCATTGGCAGATCCGGAATGCGATCCTTCCCGCGATAACCCTGGGAATAAGGCCCATGGCCATCATTGGCCAATTGACCAGGGGTTCGATGCTCGATATTTTGAACCAGGATTATATTCGAACAGCTTACGCAAAAGGATTATCACGAAATCAGGTCGTCTGGAAGCACGCACTCCGAAATGCGCTGAACCCCGTGATCACCGCCATTACCGGTTGGTTTGCGGAATTACTCGCCGGCGCATTTTTCGTGGAATATATTTTCGGATGGAAAGGTATTGGCAAAGTTACAGTGGACGCTCTGGCCAAGTTGGATTTCCCGGTAGTTATGGGATCGGTGCTGGTGACTTCCTTTTTCTTTATCAGTATTAATATCCTTGCAGACTGGCTCTATCGGGTTGTCGATCCAAGGGTCAGCGGATGACCACTTCTTTAATCAGATTTTCTCCCAGGGCTTCATTCACTCGTTCCCTGATCTTCTCTTTTTTATACAATAATTCCTGCTTTAACGGGGCTACAGATGTCTGGATGTATAACGTGGTTCCGTGAATTTCGATTTTGTCGGTATACCGTGCAATGGTTTTCCCCATAATTTGTTCCCAGACTTCTGTGATCTGCAGAGCCAGCACATTACCTTTCAATCTGCTTTGCTTCAGAAACTGCCGCATGGCTTCTGCCATTGAATACTCGCTCATTGAGTAAAGGTAATTGTCAATTGTTAATTGTTAGTTGTTATTTGTTAACCCGACAGATGTATATGATGTGAGGGTCACAACCGTTGACAATTAACAATTGACAATTATAAACCGATCATCGAATAATCTGCTCCCAGGTTCTCCAGGTGTTCCCTGATCCGGTCCTGATGTGTATCGGTTATAAAAAGCTGACCGTTGCCAGGAGCACAGACTCTTTCCAGTAACTGGTGCATACGCAGGGCATCCAGTTTTTCAAATACATCATCCAACAATATCAGGGGAGCGAATCCTTTTGTGATTTTCAGCATATCGTATTCTGCCAGTTTCATAGCAAACAGCAGGCATTTGCGCTGACCCTGGGATGCGATAT
>DATCAO010000642.1:0-3816 GCA_036512575.1 Puia sp. | reverse complement strand
GCCGTTTGCATATTTGTTTTTTGGGCGCTCATTGTTTTTATGGCATTCAAAAAATTGTTTCTTGCAACGGCCACTTCCTGTCCGATACTTAATTTCAGGTTTTCAACCTGCTCGGTAGTAAATGCGGCTGTAATCCTGGATTTTTTTAATCTTGCGTTTTTTGCAAACCCTTCAAAAATGGGAACAGTCAGCGACAGGCCCACATAAGAAGAAGTATACCAGGTACCGCTTGTCGTGAATAAATCATATGTATTGCTCGCAGCATTTTTCTGATAGGATCCATTCAGGTTAAGGATAGGGAAATAGGCTGCCTGATATCGTTTCACATCGAAATCATTTAACTGTTTCTGGATTTCCAGATATTGATAGTCATATCTGTTTTTATAACTGTAGGCAGTATCCATCGGTACACCGCCTAACAGATCGGCCTCATTGAAAGCTGTTGTGAGTACGATGGAATCCTGGGCGGGAACACCCGTGAGGAATTTTAAAAAAGTAAAGCCGTTGATGATACTGGTTTCTGTATTTTGTTTTGCTGTTTCCAGGTTGGTCAACTGCACAGCCGCCTTATCCACATCCAGTTTTTCAGCAAATCCATTTTGATTCAATATTCTGGTATCGTATAATAATTTTGCGGCCCTGTTCACATTTGAATCCTGGAGTTCCATTTGTGTTTTACTTACGACCAGCTGGTAGTAGGTTTTATATACCTGTACCGAGAGATTTTCTACAGACAGGTCGATGGCTTTACTATAATATTCAAGGGCTGCTGCTCTGGCTTTCAGACCAACGAATACCGAACCATCAAATAAGGTCTGGGTTAAATTGAAACCGCCGGAGGCAATATATTTCTGCTGAAATTTAACTGGCGAATAAGAACCCGGGGGTTGTCCGAAGAATTCACCAGGAACCAGGGTCACCGGAATGCTGAAGTAATCTGTCGTGGATCCCGTACCGGTAACTTTAGGAAGAGCCAGTGCGGTTACTTCCCTATTGGTCTGTTTTTGCAATTCGAGATTGGCAACAGCTGCTTTGACCTGAATATTATATTTTTTCGCCATTTCGATGGCATCCTGTGCACTCATCGGATGAATGGCTTGTGCTCCGGCAAAAATGACCAGGCCATTCACCAGGAATGCCGACAGCAATAATTGGTTACGAAATCTTTTGATCATGTAATATGGTTTTATGACTTTCATTCAAATATTTTTCAATGAGTTTTTTTCCCTTCACGCTACAAATACTGTGGAGGAAAAGAATGGCCAATTCCTGGCATGCCTGATTCATTGGAAATTTATTCTGAGGAAAAACCTCCTGGTTAAAAGGCATAAAGGCCGATTCGATCCGGTGACGGACGGTGAGGTCGGTATTGATATCCGTGCGGTAAAGATCTTCTTTGATGCCACGTTCCAGATTTTCCTTGATCATACCATATAGAAAATGGTATTTGTATTGTTTCAATCGTTTAAATGCAGCGGGATGGTGTTTTTCCAGGTCATGAATTAGCTGCGGATTCATAGCCTTGAGCATTTCCTGCATATTGTCCATCGCCAGGAAAATTTCATGCACCGCGTTTTCAGCCAAAGTGCTGAATTGCCGGCATCCTTCTTCATTTCGTTTCGTTTCTTCGTTCACCACAGCTTCCACCATAGCATCTTTATCGGCAAAAAACTGATACAGGGTTTTTTTGCTTACGCCAAGCTGAGTGGCGATTTCATCCATGGTGATGGACTTGATTCCGTAACGCATGAACAGGTCGGTCGCTTTTTCTAAGATTCTCTCTTTATGTCCCATAATACCATTGAAAATGGACACAAAACTAAGGAAACTTTTTTCGTCACCAAAGTTTCCGCCGGTTTTTTTATGGTTTTTACCGAAAAAACACCAAATCCGTGGGTATCAGCAGTGTTTTAAACATGGCCTCCGCCGAATGTTTGATTATTTTTGGTGACAAACCACAGATTATGAAATTCAGGATCATCGCCCGCAAACTGTTTAAATATTTTTTGCAGGGACTGATCATTCTGGCACCGATAACGATTACTTTATGGGCAGTGCTGTCCCTGTTTAACTGGGTGGACGGCATTTTGCCCGATTTTATTCACCGGATCTTTCCCCGCCTGGCCTTGGATGAAAATGGCAGCCCAAGGCATATTCCGGGACTGGGATTTATCTTGGTTATAGGCATTGTATTGGTAGTCGGTTATGTTTCATCTTCTTTTATTGTGAGTAAACTCGTTGAACTCTTTGACAATATCCTGGAGAAAACACCCGGAATTAAGATCATCTACAGCACCATTAAAGATTTTTTCGAAGCCTTTGCGGGAAACCGTCGAAAATTCGACCGCGCTGTTTTGGTTTGCATTGAATCAACCGATATATGGCGTATCGGGTTTATCACCCATGAAGAACTCGATGAATTCGGACTAAAGGAATATATTTCGGTGTACGTCCCGCAATCCTACGCCTTTGCAGGCCACCTTTATTTTGTAAAAAAAGAGCGGGTCCGGTTGATTACAGAAACTACATCTACTGAAGCAATGAAATTTGCCATCTCCGGCGGAGTGACCAAGATTGAGGATTGATGGACGGTTGGCGGTTGGCGGTTGGCGGTTGGCGGTTGACGGTTGACGGTTGACGGTATTTAAAAATACAATTTTCGTGGTATTTGCAGACAAATTTTATGTAATAATTTGCCCGCCGACCCAATTACTGTCATCTGTCATCTGTCATCTGTCATCTGTCAACGGTCAACGATTAGCAGCAAGACATATTATGAAAAAATATTGCTGTCTGATCATACTGCTATTCCTCTCTTCGAAAGTATTTTGCTGGGGTTTTTATATGCATGAAAAAATAAATTATCATGCGGTATTCCTTCTGCCTCCACAAATGATGATTTTTTTCAAGCCCAATATCGGTTGGCTTTCCGAGCATGCAACAGACCCCGATAAAAGAAGGTATATGGTGGCGGGCGAGGGTACACATCACTTCCTCGATATCGATCATTACGGCATGTATCCATTCCCTGAAATTCCAAGGGATTATGCAGCTGCGGTCAGGAAATTTTCTGCAGATACACTGCAGACTTATGGAATCGTACCCTGGTGGATCCAGGTGATGATGGGCCGGCTTACAAAAGCATTCCGCGAAAAAGATAAATTCCACATTTTAAAATGTGCAGCTGAACTGGGCCATTATGTGGCAGATGCCCATGTGCCTTTGCACGTCTGTTCCAACCACAACGGACAACTCACCGGGCAGCAGGGCATCCACGCATTCTGGGAATCCCGTGTACCCGAGTTATTTGCAGAATCCGAATGGGATTTTTTTATTGGAAAGGCTGCTTATATACCCAATCTTTCGGCTTTTATTTGGAACCGTGTGCTGGAAAGTGCTGCGGCAGCAGATACCGTGCTGCGCTGCGAAAAAGAAATCAGTAAGTTGTTCAAACCCGAACAAAAATTCGCATTTGAAGATCGAAAAGGGAAACTCATTAAACAATACTCTTCTCTTTACGCTCAGAAATATGAAAACAGCCTGGATCATATGATTGAGCGGCGAATGCGCCAGTCCATTTTTGCCGTAGCGTCCTGTTGGTATACAGCCTGGGTAAATGCCGGGCAGCCAGCTCTTGATGGTCTGTCCCGGGACAGTCTTTCTACTACCCAACAGCGGGAATTCGAAATATTGAATACAGAATGGAAAAACGGAAAGCCGTTGGGAAGGATTTGCGATTGAGATAGACAGATGATTAAACGCATTTGCTCGATCGATTTACGCTAAACGATAAACGATATACGATTTACGATTTAC
>DATCAO010000641.1:0-2354 GCA_036512575.1 Puia sp. | reverse complement strand
AAAGATTGCCGGTTGCTGCGGCGGCCGGGAGGGTGGCGGAATTGCTGCTGAAATAGCCGCCGAATGGACATCCGCGGTCGCAGAGGTTGCGAAACTGACAGGGGCCCCTGCCCTTCCAGCCTTTGCTCAGGTTAGCGACCCGCGCGGGCGTTACCCTTCGATCTGGATAATAGGCCGACACTTTTTCGGCGAAATGGCTTTCAATACAATTCATTTCTATGTGCGGCAGAAAATTTCCGTCAGGTAGCTGGGGAAGACCTTCGCTTCGGCCACTGATCCCTGTGAATTCTTCTACATAATCATACCAGGGCTGAATATCTTTGTAACGGATCGGCCAGTCGACACCGTAACCGTCTTTTAGATTCGCTTCGAAATCCAGGTCGCTTAGGCGATAACACTGCCGGCCCCAGGTGAGGGATCTTCCACCAACCTGGTAACCGCGGACCCAGTGAAAAGGATCATCCTGTATGTAAGGGTGGTCACGGTCATTCACAAAAAACTGTTTCGTGGCCGGGTTATAATTTTCAGCCGCGACAGGATCTTCCCGGTATTCTTTGATGGTATTATTCAGACCGTGGGGAAACTCCCAGGGCGCCATAAATGCTGTGGGATAGTCTTTGATATGCACTACGTTCCTGCCCCGTTCCACGACAAGGGTTTTCAATCCTTTCTCGCAAAGTTCCTTGGCAGCCCATCCTCCGCTGATACCGGAGCCAACCACGATGGCGTCAAACTGGTGTTGTTGAAGGCCCCTGCTGTTTACGTAAACCTGGCCAGGATCACCCATAACTGATTATTTGGTTGCCCAGGCTTTTTGATTTGGTTCCAGTGGAATGCAGGCGAGCCATTTGCCGGGCACTGCAATATAACGCATTCCCAAACTGGCTCCCTTTTCCGAGATGCAATACCCCTGTACCGTATACGATTTCAGGGTTTCAAAAAATGATTTGCCCGTGACTTTGTTTTTTACTTTTTCCAAAAACGTAAACCCCGTCCCGGATTTATTACTGAAATGAGTTAGCACGGCTTGTTTTTCATGATCATGACAATCTGTGAAAGTCCGATTGAATTGTTTTGACGTATAGAATTCCAAATCCTGAAGACCCTCCACAAACTGGTTTAAGGTTTTAGTATCTGTGCATTCATTCAGCAGATGCATCATATATTCGACCGCACCCGCTTCCTTTGCTCCGGGTGTGTCTGTGGCGGGAATGATGGTTTCCGCCAGGTCTGCCAGTAAAGATTTTTTGGAAAATAAATAATTCCTGTCGGGAGATTTTGCCAGTTCATACCACTCATAACCAGCGAAACCAACAGCAGTTGCCCCGCCTGCCAGCAGGATGGTCCCAATGGCTTTTCTCCTTTTCATATTACTGAACGCCCTTTTTATCTACAGCAAGTACCGTTCTGGCTCCAAGTTCCTTTGCAATCCGCATGACTGCCACGACATCATCAACCGGCACCGATTTGTCGGCATTGATCACAATGGATGGCTGGTCGGTTTCCTTAGCGAGAAAGGGTTGCAGATGGCCTTTCAATTCGGCAAGACTTACCTGGGTTGTTCCGACGAAATATCGCTGGCTGGCATCGATGGACACAACAACTGTCTGTTTGGACCGGGTATCGCTTTTTGATTTGGGCTGTGATAGTTTAATCACATTCGGATTGGCCAGGGTGGAAACGATTAAGAAAAACAAAAGCAGAATGAATAATATATCATTCAACGGTCCGGTGTGGACTTCCCCTTCATCCCTATGTTTGTTACGTAAATTCAATTATAATACATTTGAAAATCGAAATAGAAAAAGAATGATTATTCTCCGATTACCTGGTGGGCTCCTGCAAAATATCGATAAACTCCGCACTCGCCACTTCCATTTTATTGGTCGTTTTGTCTATCTGCGAATTCAGGTACCGGTACATGATATATGCAATGATACCGATGATCAGCCCGCCTGCTGATGAGATCATCTTAACATAGATTCCCCCGGCAATATTAGAGATGCTGTATTCTCCGGTAGATGCAATATTGTAAAATAACTGAAACATCCCGATGATGGTTCCTAAAAACCCGAACAACGGGGCGATATAACCGATTACCGACAGGATGGACACATTTTTTTCCATCTTATACAATTCCAGCCGGCCAACATTTTCCATACTTTTTTCGATGGCGTCAATCGGTTTGCCGATACGCTGAACACCCTTGTCAATCATCCGCGCTATGGAATTATTTGTGTTTTTTGTAAGGCTCCTGGCAGCCATCACATTATTATTTACAATATGGTCCCTGATGATATTCATAAAATTCTCATCGGCTTTCGAAGCTTTATTGATAGCGATCACACGCTCTA
>DATCAO010000640.1:0-2694 GCA_036512575.1 Puia sp. | reverse complement strand
GCACCTTTCAATATGCTTACCGGTTGCAATGCCGACAAATAAAAAGCAGGATAACTTCCACCAAGGAGGCCGGTAAATAAACCAATGCCGAGTATCAGAAATATATTGAAAGGCTGTAACAGGGTCATAATCGAAAACGATTTTCCGGAGATCGAATTGAAGACGGGAAATAATAATACAATCAGTATGAAACTGAACACCACAGCCGCCATCGCCGTAAGTACGGATTCTCCCAAAAACTGTGCGATCAGTTGTCCCCGTCCTGAACCGGTAACTTTTCTGATGCCGATTTCCTTTGCCCTTCGGGCAGACCTTGCCGTAGTCAGATTCATATAGTTGATACAGGCGATGAGCAGCATAAAAAACGCTACCGCGGAAAAAGTATATATGTATGACATACTTCCCAATTCTTCAGGTTCTCTTTCCATTTCTGAATGAAGGTGAATGTCCACAATGGGCTGTGCATAAAAACGCATCTTCACGTTAAATGGATCAAATACGGGCTTTACAAATTTAGCAACAGTCGAATCTACTTTTTTCTGAAATGCCTGCCGGCTGGCTCCGGGCTTCAATAAAGCGTAAGTGAAATAATTAAAATTACCCCAGTTCTGATTATAGTTGTTTGAATCAGAAGACATGGAGATGAGCATATTGTAGCGGATATGGGTGTTTTCAGGGATGTCTTCAAAAACACCGGTTACTTTATACAGGTCATACACCGTGTGCAGTGTCTTGCCAACAGCCGATACATTTTTACCGAAATATTTTTCGGCAGTCGTTCTGTTTATCACAATACTTTTCGGTTCAACCAATGCTGTATTGGGATTGCCCTCCAGAAACTTTGCAGTAAATATTTTAAAAATATTGCTATCAGCGTAGTATAGTTTTGTTTCAAAGAAACTTTTATCGCCTATTTTAAAGAGCGTCCTTTCCCTGTTTGTCATGCGGGCAGCTTCCTGCACTTCAGGGTAGTCTTTCTTCATTTGAAAAGCCAGGGGCGATTCCGTATAGGTGAAATTGGTATTCTTGTCTTTTTCTGTAACGTAAGTGACTATGCGGTATATGCGATCCGCATTGGTGTTAAACCGGTCGTAATTGAGTTCGTCTCTTACATAAAAGATTAAAAACAGGCTGAACGTGATGCCGATGGTTAGGCCCATAATATTGATCAGACTGAACCATTTGTCTTTTCTAAAATTGCGCAGGGCAATTCGCAATACATTTTTGATCATATGGAGGTGTTTGACTGGGAAACAATGATTGGACGCTCAGGCCGGACAATTTGTTTCAATAAAAGCTCCAATCTCCCAAATATTTGATATTCACCGGAATATTGATTCGTATAACCTCAAAAACTGTTCGTTTTCAGTACAGGAGATGTACGTAAATTGATCTAACCCTGCCTTGGGGTGTTGTTCGCCTCAACAGGGGGAGCTGGGATTCAAACATTTAAATGTCACCATGGGCGGCCCTTCTTTTTGCCGGTAGATCTGTCGTGCAGTGAAAATCTTTCTATTTTTAATCTCCCGGCTCCTGTAATTGATACTTTTGTTCGCTTTCTTTGACACTTATAAACACCGCTAAAACTGTAGAAGATGATAAATTTTAAAAAAGTAATTTTCCCAATTTTATCAGCAACAGTATGGATCAGTATTTCAGAGTTTGCAAGAAATCAATTCATTCTTAAGTCGTATTGGACAGAAAAATATAAATCACTTGGGTTAACTTTTCCATCCGAACCCATTAACGGAGCCGTCTGGGGCCTCTGGTCATTATTATTTGCTATTGCTATTTTCATTTTTTCCAGGAAGTTTTCTTTGCTTTATACAACATTACTTTCCTGGTTTGTTGGATTTGTTCTCATGTGGGTGGTGTTATGGAATATGGGAGTCTTGCCAAATGGCATATTGTTTATTGCAGCGCCATTAAGCTTATTTGAATCATTTATAGCAAGTTTTATAATTAAGAAATTAACCAAAACAACCGTATAGTATCATTTAAATGTTCAAAGCGTTTTATGGCTTATTATTCAAATTGCAGAAAAGAATTTGAATACGTGTTCCGATTTTGAATAACCAGAGTGTCACTCTTGATGTTTCGCAGCTATTTTTATTTTTACCTTTGAGATCACTTTCCTGGATTTTCACCGGTCGATCAATTAAAGCCATATGGTGAAAAATACAATTTTTCCGATCTGGGTGCTGCTCATGTTGCTGGCCGTCAGTTGCAAAAAAAGCAATAATGACAGCGTTATTGTAAATACAGCCTCACAAGAACTTTTTCCCAATCAGATCGGCGACAAATGGCATTACCTGGTTATCGATACTACGTTCGGCGGTAGCCAGGATTCCAGTGTCACCCAATATTTTGTGGACGTCACCATTGTTGACACCGTCAAAATACTTAACGGTATAAGCGCAACCGTCTGGCAATATAAATATCCCGATCATACCGACAGTCAATATGTTTACCAAATACGAGATACGATAAAATTTTTTGGGAATAGCGTGGGTTACCGGTTTGGTCAATATATATTTCCTTTTGTATCCGGTATATTTTGGGAATATGTATCCTCACTTCCGACACTTCCACAATATGTTACTGTGAGCGGACCGGCCAATATCACCGTCAGCAAAAACCTATTTTCCGGCGCCTGGAGGATTTCAGGACCTGCCGGTGGTCCCGATGCGGCGT
>DATCAO010000639.1:0-7145 GCA_036512575.1 Puia sp. | reverse complement strand
TTATTGATATAGAGACAACCGACACCCGTTTTATGTTTACCTAACTTTTTAAGTGCGGCAGCCTGCTCCTTAAGACCCATCCCGTACAACGATATACTGGCTTTACGGGGAGAGAAACCGATGCGCATCCAATCGACATCCTTGCCGGTGCTGGCGCTTTTGTATTTTATGTTGCCAAAACCGATGATGGCGCTGCCCCACATTTTTGGTTCTTCACCGGTAGCTTGTTTCATCATCTCCAAAATCGCAAAACTATCTTTGCGTTTTTGTTCATCCTTTACCTTGTTGATAAAATCATCCACGCTGGCAGCGTTTTGTTTTGTTTTTATTTCAGCCATGGGAAAGAATTCAAAACTGAAGTTAGCACAATTTATTATTTGTATCACGATTCCCGCCCAGGCCAATTCAACGGAAACCCGGGTTGAACTCGATGGATCATTACATGGTTTATTCAGGGTGGTTTGGACTGACGGAACAAAAACGCTGAGTCAAAGTTTGCTGATTCATTAATTTGGTTGACAGCTTGACGACTAACGAGTGATAAACTGATCCGGCAGCGCTTCCAGCAATGCCAGGTCGGCCCAATTGGTGGCGGTGGCGGAAATGAATTGGTTTTCATCATACGGCGGAAAATCACTCGTAAAAAAAGGCTGAATGGTATAAGACCTGGTCTGGACAATCCATGCCCCCGTCGGATCCTGCGTTTTGAGTAAATAGTTTAAACCTTCCTGGTAAACAGGATCAGTCGCTTTAACCATCCCGCTTTCGTACAAAGCATACAGGGCCTGTCCCGTCGCATAAGCGTCTGACTTCAATGTACTCAATTGCGACCATCCGCCATCTGCGTTCTGCATCGAAAGAAGTTTTCTTGCCACCATGGTTTTTTTATCGGCACTGCTGCCACACCACTGCAAACCCAGCAGCTGAAATACCATTTCCTGCTGTTGATCGGGATTTTGTGTTTCCAGCCAATCCCTGGTTCTGGTCACCAAAACATCAACGCGAGCTTTTTTAGCCGGCGATGCGTAGAGTTGGATCGCACGAATCGACAAAGCTGCGCAGTGGATATCTCCCGTTTCTAAAGGCACCCTTCCCGATTCTGTCAGGAAACTGCCATCGGCTTTCGCCTGGCTCATCATATAATCCACCGAAATATCCGTTACGGGGCTGGCCGGATATTTTTCCGCATAGAGACCCAGTAATGTATAAGGCGCATTGAAATTAACTGTCAGGAACTGGTCCACGATATTCGGATTGCTGACACTATTCAGATTATTGATCATCGCTTTCACCCGGTGTTCAGAAAACGAATCGATCACTTCGATGCCCTTTTCCCTTGCAGAGCCGGCGACCATAGCGGTCATGGTCGTGTGGTGGCAGCCGGCGCATTTGAATCTGTTGCGCTCGGTAAAGAGATAACCGCTTTTTTCCAAAAGCAAGAAACTGTTACTGACCGATAACCGGATCTCCGTTGGATTGACGGGAACAGGCTGCTTTTTCCAACCCAGGAGCAGGTTCATCAGGGCCACCAGGATGGCCATGGTGCAGATTGTAATCAGCAGACGTGTTTTCATTATTTTTTGAATTTATTTTTGCAAATATTTTTCTAACAATTCTACCGTCGCCGTATTCCCTTTTTCCCGGGCATAAAATAAAGCATCGGTTCCATCCGGCGTTTTGTCATGTACCCTGGCTCCATGATTGATCAATGCCAGGGTCATCTGCGGATCGAGGCAATCCGACTGTTGCAATAATATCAGGGCCGTGGAGCCATTTTTACTCCGCAGGTTCGGATCTGCTCCATGATCCAGCAGAAAAAGAAAAGATTCTTTGTCGTTGGCAAGGGCGGCATTCATCAGCGGCGTAAATCCGATCAGCGCAGGCAGGTTGGGTTCATGCAGATTCTGAAAATTTACATTCGCTCCATGCTCCACCAGCATTTTCGCCGTCGCCGCCGTCCGGAACGACAGTGCGCCATTCAGCGGCACTTCACCGAATACCGTGGTATCGTTTACGTTCAACCCCAGGCCCAGCAGGAAACCGAGCAGGACAGTATCTCCTGAAGCTGCTGCATTATATAGTAACAGATTGTCGGGGCAACTCGTGGCCGGATCGGCTCCTTTGCTCATCAGGAATTGCAGGATATTTAATGTTCCGGGTATGGTGACCAGCTTGGCCAGGATGCCGTATCCATCTATTTTATGATGAATATCGGCGCCATGATTCAGCAACAGGGTCATCTTGTCCATGTCAGGCGTGGCAATCCATAAAGCATTGATACCGCTGGTGGTGGTATCGTTAACGCGGGCGCCATGATCGATCAGCAAGCCCATTTGATCAAGCGTTCCGCAGAGGACGGCTGTCATCAGCGCCGAATAACCCATCAGGGAATCATTGGCAGATGCGCCCTGGTCCAATGCATTCTTTAATTGATCGGCGCTTGCCGAGCGGATGGCATCGAAAAACGCTTTATTGTAATCATTTCCGGAGAATGTGGTTCCATTCGGTTGTGCACGAAGGCTAAGGCAGAACAGCTGGAGGGCGGCCCCGAGCATAAGACAAAGATTCCGGGCGTTTCGAAACTGTTTAGATGGAGCTGACATGGATCTGTCGTTTGCATAAAGATCTGGCGGACGAATATCATTTTTAACAACGACCGACAGACATACTATTTAAATCGACCAACGGCGGACGATCCCCCATACCAGACGCTGAAAAATATGGACTCAAAAAATTGTTTGGTAACTTTAAAGTTACGTATGTTTGTGTAACTTTTAAATTACCTGTTATGCAAAAAGAAATAAAACAGACGAGCTTTTTCAGTCAGTCACCGGAAAAAGTCTGGGACTATCTGACCAAACCCGAACTGATAGAACAATGGCTGGGGAAAACGGATTTTCAGCCAATCGTTGGTCACAAATTCCGTTTCATAAGTCCTTACGGCAATGATTCGATTTGCGAAGTGCTGGAAGTGAAACCCTTTACCCGGCTTTCCTATTCCTGGCAAAAAAATTCCGCTAAAGACAACAGGCCCTTTAATTCAATCATTGTGTGGACCCTGGTTCCGAACAAAAAGGGAACGGAATTGCAATTGGACCATAATGGTTTTGCTGCTTTAGAAGATTATGATGCACACAATAATGACTGGACAAGTTGTTTCACAAAGCTCGGAGAACTTTTAAAAACAAACTGATTATGCAATCCCAAACATTAGATGCCTTTCAGGTCATTGCCGATCCGAGCCGCAGGCAAATGATGCAGCTCCTTTCCAAAGACAGTATGACGATAAACGCCCTGGCTGCAAATTTTGATATGAGCCGGCCTGCCGTTTCAAAACACATCAAGATCATGTATAACGCAGGCTTTATTTCTATCTCAGATATTGGCAGGGAACGCTATTGTACACTGAAGCAGGACGGATTTAATGAATTGCAGGGCTTCATCGATTACTTCGACAAATTCTGGACAACCAAACTCAGGAAACTGGAAGCTATTTTAAATAATAAAGCGAAATGAACATGAACAACCATAGTTACACGACAACGATAGCGTTTGCCCAAACTCCGGTTGATGTATTCAACCACATCAGCGATGTTCCACAGTGGTGGAGCAAAGATTTTGAAGGCAGCAGCACCAAACTGGATGATGAATTTATCATTCGAAAAAGATCCGCATGAATGGACAAATACCCGAATGATTTTCGAGTTGACGCCCCTGGGTAGTGGCACCCTGCTTCATTTTACCCATGAAGATCTTGTTCCTGAAAAAGACTGTTATTCCAAATGCACCCAGGGTTGGGATATGGTTATTAAAGAAAAATTGTACAACTTTATCAATAATGAAGACGGCGCGATTTGAGCCGCAAAACGAACGGCGATAGTTTACACATCATGAATACGCTCGGCAATATCATTTGGCTGGTCTTTGGCGGACTGTTGGCTGCACTGGGTTATGTTTTTGGTGGTTTTGTGTTGTGCTGCACGATAATAGGAATTCCCTGGGGATTGCAATGTTTTAAAATCGCCGCCGTGGTATTATGGCCCTTCGGCAAAAAAATAGTGCCCAGGGCCGGAGGCAGCGGATGCGTCAGCCTGTTTTGCAATATCGTCTGGTTACTATTTGGTGGCTTGTACACAGCGCTGGTTCACCTGGTCTTTGCGGCCATCTTATTCATTACCATCATTGGAATTCCCTTCGCCCGCCAGCATTTGAAATTGCTGGAACTTTCCCTCCTGCCTTTTAGCAGGGATGTGACCGGCTGATTCGAGGCCTCATTAACAAATCAAAAACGAAATTCTAGCCATCTTTTTGCGTTGCCCCTTCGTCGTTATCATCGACCAGGACAGCCAATGAAGATGAAACATAAACTTCTGGCAATTGTTTTGATTTGTGTTTCCCTCCAGACTGCTCACGGCCAGACAATCATAAAAGGTACTGTCTATACGAAGAGGGAGGGCGGCCACCGATTCTATTTATTTTTCCTGGCTGGGTAGAGTAACCGATCGGTTTGCCGTTAAGAATATCCCGCCGGACTCAACCTTCGATATCAACCTGGATGAAGTGAATGTTCGTTCACTGCCGGCGCTCCTGGTTAGCGGCCGGCCGGATTATACCCAGGACTCCCTCACAACCGGGCACAGTATCAAAACGTTTTTGGTTACGATACGAAATCCGGCCTGCAGGATAAGAACATGAACCAGCTTGGCGGGGTGGGCGACCACAAATTCAACCGGGCACTGGTAAAAAGAATTACCCGGCTCGAACCACCTGACCTGGACATTTTTATGAAGGCATTCCGGCCGTCATATGAGTCACTCCACCATTTTGAAACGGACTACGAATATTATCAATGGATTTCGGACCAGGCAAAGTTTTTCAGGGAACAAATGAACCTGTTATCCGCCTACAGGATCGTGTTCTGGCGTGGGTTGGATTGAATAGGATGCGACATCGGGAGAGGATCGGAGGGTGTGGGAGTCTGGGATTTCCTGCGCCATATTATTCCTTGTGCCAGAGTCCTTCCTTTTCAGCGGTATTAAAAGCCCCTGCTCCTACGGTTTTATCCAATAGCGTGAGTACCGGGTGCGAAGCGATGCCCCAGGTGATCATACATTGCAGATAATAAGACTCACCGGGTTTCACGTCGAGCGTGACCACCTGCTCCGGGCCGTAAACTTTAGCCGTAATGCGGTAGGTTCCGGCCCTGTGTAATTTCAGGATCTCCCGGCAGCCATTGCTGATCACAAAGGCAGGTACGCCATTGATCACCAAATCATAATTCATCAGGCTGTTCAGTGCTTTGCCCGGCCGGAACACATAAAGTGTTGCATAAGTCTTATCGAGACTGTCCGCCGTCCTTTTCCTATTGGCCAACAGGCTGTCCGCATTGGGGTTGGTGACGGGCTGGCCCCGGGCAGCCTGTCTTTGTTTGATCCAGAGGGTGTCGCTTAAGACCGTTGGATTCGTCACCTTATCAAAAGCGGTGCGGAAGACCAGATAATCTTCATTGACCTTTAATATTTCGGTTACAACAATATGTTTGCTGAGAAATTTCTGTTCTGCCGCCGGATGGTTTTCAGCGCCGGATTCATACTTCAGGGTATAGACACAGTCGTTTAACCATTCCACATCCCATAAAACGGTTTCCCTTTGTTTTGAAATGTTTTCTCTTTGCAAAACACCCTTCCGGATGAATGTTTCCGATTCGCCGGTTCTTGGATTGAAATAATAGAAGGTGCCGTTTCTCACATCAGCACAGGTGAGCATAACTTTGTCCTGACCAATGGATACCATCCATGGTGTGCACAGGAAAAACAGCATGGCGGGCCGATAAAGCCAGTTCCTGGTGAGCTTCATAATCATTAAATAAAGTTAATGATGTTCGGCAAAATTCCTGTGTTTGAATGTTTACCGTCAGCCGGGACTACCGCCAATGATTAGACGAAGTTGATGGTTTTTATCCACCCCCTCATAACGAGCTGATACTTATCAGCGTGGGATTTCCCAATTTCGGAAGGCCTTTACCGAATAATAAATTGTCTGATTTGTCGTTGCGCGTTTGCAATTCATCAATTTGCGGAGTATCTTAGGTATGTACCCAACCCCGATACCATGAAACGATTCGCTAACGCTCCCGTTTTGATTGTTTCTGTCGTAGTACTTTTCATTTTTTCCTGTAAGTAAACAATCGAGCCTGCTGACTCCAACAGGACAAATCTTCAAACAAACACCACAACTGCATTAACCAGCGCGGTGCCCTATCCGGTAAATCCTTCTTTGGACTGTGATGATGCGCCCAACTATGGGGACTCCGTTTTAAGTTCCCAGCCAGGAGCTGCGGAAGATCTCTGCGTACAACCCGTAAACAATGCGGGAATTAAAGGAACTTATCTGTCCTGGCCCGTCGGGCTGGATCTGAATGCTCAAACGGGTGCTATCGATTTGAGCAGGTCGGAATCGGGGCAAAGATATTCCATCGCTTTTGTTCATGAGGGTTCTGCAGATACCTGTATGACCCAATTGATCATAGGAGGTGCAGCATATATGGATAGCATTTATTCGTTACCGCAAAGCAGTAAAACTGCAGTTCCCTATTTCAATGCCAATCCCAATGAGCCAAATCCCTGCCAAAATAACACCGGATCTGGATGCCGGTTTGATTACAATGGCTTTGCCAGAATGCAGGGCATTGAGGTTGATCACCAAACGGGTTATATCGATCTGGGAAAAACGATGCAGCTCCATCCTTTTGGTTTTTTCCCGGTGAACGGCGCAACCGTGTTGACCACGATCCATTATCAGCTGGACGACAAAAGCAACGCCGCTTCCCAGCAAATACAGATTAAACTCATCTATTATAACAGCAGGTCAGATATTCCGGACAATCTGGTCTCGATCATTCAAAAAAGGATTAAGGGAATCATCAATACCGAGGTGGAAGGGGATACACCCACCAAGCCGCCGATTATTATCATCACCAGGAACAAATAAGGACCAAACGGTCTTTAGGAAAAACTCCTGTCTATGGTGGTCGATGAATGCGCTTATGCAGCCATCCCGGCCATTGTTGGATGAACCTGTCCGGTTTCGATACCGGGGCGTTCGTTTTAGAGTCGGTAGTTTCTACCTATGGCACCCCTTTGCTG
>DATCAO010000638.1:0-12461 GCA_036512575.1 Puia sp. | reverse complement strand
CTCCCATTCCCAGTTTCTGTTCCTGTTGACTACCGATTCGAAAGGGTAAATACCGGATGCAGAGAAGGCCCAGTATCAGAACGCTCATATAAACCCAGGCTGATGCTTTCAACCACCCGGCGGTTTTTCCCGCATTCAATTGCTCATCCAGGCAAAGAGCAGCCAGCAGCATCAGGGAAAGGTAAGCGGGGCCGGACCAATGCGGCAGGGTTTCACTAAAAATAGAAAGCCATAAAAGCACCCCGATCAGTGGAAGACTCAGCCAGAGTAATAAAGGAGTACTCTCCGGAAGGCGATGGTATTTAAGCTGAACCAGTGCTACCCCACAAAAGATATACAGGATAATATTGACCGGATTATTATAAAAAACTGAGCCAAGCACCTGCTGTAACAAATGATCCAAATCGGCTTTACCCCAAAAGCCAATTCTTGCACCGTGGTAATGATAGGTGATGAAATGATTTTCGACATTCCACCAGAAAATCGGAAATATCACGGCAAGGCAGAGAGCTGCTGATAACCAGAGTCCGGGATACTTCAGCAAATCTCTACGGTGAAACAGGATATATCCCCCAAATCCGAGCCATAGAAAAACACCCTGAACCTTTCCCATAATGCAGAGACCGGTGCAAATGCCCAGTAAAACAAAGGAAAGGGCAGTTGGCTTTTCGTTTTGTTTTTTTTGCAGTATGCGGATCATTACATACATACTCGTGATCCAGAACAGCACATGCGGCGCATCCGGAAGTATAAAAGTTCCCGCAATGACCGAAGTATAAAAAGAAGTATTATACAGAATGGCTGCAATCCAGCCTGTGCGCTGATTCCGCAGCAGCGTGCCGGTTTTATATATCAGCCAGGTGCCCGCGGCTGCACAAATCAACGGTCCCAGGCGGATAAAAAATTCATGCTGAAAAAAGAGATTGCATGTAGAAAGCCGGATCAGCAGGGCCACTAATGGCGGATGATCAAAATAATTCCATTGCAGGTGAAGGGCATAGGCCTGGTAATATACTTCGTCATTACCCAGCTCCAGTGAGCCAGCCACGACCATGCGGAGCCCGGTGGTTATTAAAATCAGTAACCCGGTTTTTTTACTGTAATTCAAAAGGGGGCAGTTACTGCAAGTTAGTGGATTGCGGCTCTATCTCGTTTTTGAATAGTTTCTTTTCGATTTTGGAGTGTGGAATCATAGCATATACAGCTACAGAAGTCAATACCCCCGTCAATAGTCCGCCGAGTATGTCAATAGGGAAATGCTCTGAAAGATAAATTCTTGAAAATCCCGTGAGCGCAGCAATTGCGAAAAACAAAATGCCGGTTCTGCTTCCCGGAAAATAAAAGGACAACAGCGTGGTGATCGCAAAAATAGTTGCGGTATGCCCGGAAGGGAAACTTGTCCATCCTGTTCTGGTTATTCCATATATCCAATGAATTTCCTGCGGCCTGAAAAATAACATGGGCCTGGGACTATGAATCAGGTGTTTGAAAAGCTGGGCAATCAGACCCGAAACCAGGAAACTGACTCCTGTTTGTATGGACCACCCGATTTTTTTCATGACCAGCATGATGGTTATAAGTCCCATGGCAAACAAACCATTGCCCAGATTCGTGAACAAAATAAAGAATGTATCGAGCGGCTGGGTATGGTACCGGTTCACGAGCAGGAAGCCGTCTGATTTATTTAACAGAATGCAATAAAGGGATAAAAAAAAGGCGAAACCCAGGCAGAAAATCAGGTAAACCGCATTCCGGTTTATTGTTTCAATAAGGTTTTTCATGATAAGGCCGGTTCGGTGTACGTCAAAGATAAAAATGCCTTTTCCATATTCAGTTAAGCCGTGGTTAATTCGGGGTTAACAGAATGTTTCCAATGCCATGGTTTTTCCCTTCGTATTTTTACTGCATGAGGATATGTATTTCCCTGTTACTGCTGATGCTGACCGGAACAGGCTTTGCACAGGGGCATTTTAAAACGGATACGCTACTGGAAAAAATATTCCGGTCAGATACCAGTTCTGTTTTACAGAAGATGATGGGTGATCCTGAAAAATACCGGATCCAGATCGTGTACACGCAAATCGACCGCGACGCCTCCAACCATCCCTCATTCAAAAATTATTATTTCCACGTAAACCGGGATTTTTATTTTTATCCGGCTTCTACGGTAAAACTGCCGCTCGCTTTGCTTTCGCTGGAAAAACTAAACCGCCTGGGTGTACGGGGGGTAAACAAATTCACCAGGATGGCATACGACAGCAGTTATTCCGGCCAGGTGGCTCTCCTGAGGGATAGCACTTCCGAAACCGGATATCCTTCCATCGCCCAGTTTATACGCAAGGCATTTCTCATCAGCGACAACGACGCGTATAACCGCATGTATGAATTTGTTGGACAGGAAGCGCTGAACCGGCGGCTTCAGGCACTGGGATATCAGGATATGCGGATTGTTCGTCAGTTCATGCCTTTAAACGAAATGGAAAACCGGCATACCAATGCAGTGCATTTTTTCGATGATAAAGGGAAAATCATATACAATCAGGCGCCTGCTTTTAACCGCGATTCATTCCGGTTCTCTCCAGAAGCGAAGTTGGGTATCGGTTACCTGAATGCGCGTGACAGCCTGATACAGGGACCCATGGATTTCACCCGGCATAACCGGATTCCCCTGGAAGATTTGCAGTTATTGTTGCAAACAACGCTTTTTCCGCTGTCTGTTCCCGAATCAAAACGGTTTCACCTCAGCAGCGATGATTATGCTTTTTTATACAGATACCTGTCACAATTCATTTCAGAGACACCGTTTCCCAAATACGACACGGTGAAATTTGTTGACAGTTATGTGAAATTTTATTTTCTGGATACCGGCAGACGTATTCCGGATCATATACGCGTCTTTAATAAGGTAGGATGGGCATATGGATTTTTGACAGACGTCTCCTATATCGTGGATTTTAAAAATCATATCGAGTTTATGCTGACGGCAACCGTGTATACCAACGAAGACGGCATACTCAACGACAACACCTACGAATATGAAACCATGGCCCTTCCTTTTCTCTACCGTGTTGGCCAGGACATTTATCAGTACGACCTGAAAAGAAAAAGAGCATTCAGGCCCGGCTTAAAGAAATTTCAGCTGGAATATGAACACCGCGATCCGGCGGACAAGAGGGCTGCCATAAAGGATGTAGACAACTAGTTATTAATTGTCAATTGTTAATTACTAACGCTCAGGTGTGGGATGACTTTCATTTTCCTGCATCTCGAATATCGACGTTAATCATTTTAATTGATAATTAATAATTAAACGAAAAAACCCCGCATCGCGGGGCTTTTTCGTTTAAGAGGGTTTGAATTATAAAGAGGTGACTACAAGAGTTTCTGATACTTTGTTTGTAACTGAGAACTTGCGTTCAACCTGTCCGGTTGACGTACGGATCACAAAAGTCGGACTCATTTCAGATTCTTCCTTGGCGATGCGGATGTTCTTGGCAAAATGAAGATCGGTGTACGCCTGTTGAAAGACGACTTCACCGGCATCATTCTTAATGATCAGCCAGAATTTTTCCCCGCTTTTATTTTCGAATTCAAGATGGAATACAAGGTTGTTGTCTGAAGCGCCTAAAAAGTTTACCGTTACGTTCTTTTCACTAGGGCTCATGATTTTTTCAATGATCGGTGCTGCCTGCAATTTGGCTGTACCCAGCGATAAAAGGGCAGCTGCTGCAAAAACCGATGCTGTTTTCCTGAGATTGAAATTTTTGATGACTGGTTTCATAATGTGACGATTTTAGTTGTGAATAATACTTGATTAAAAAATGTGCATGGCAGAAATCGTAAATGTGTATGGCAGAAATCGTCAGTGTGGATGGCAGTGTATACGTGCAAACGTGAGGCGAGGCGAACTTCCTGGAAACGGTCCGGATGGATATGTTATTGCCCGATTCCATAACAAATATAGTTGTGAATCCGGTAAGATGAAACCCAAGTATTGAACGGTTTTATCATGGCGACCCGGTACATAAAATGTTAAAACCCTTGCCTGGCAAGGGTTTTAACGAATTTTGCTAATGATGACCAAGCTCCGTTTATGAAGGATATATTACCAAATTTTTACACGTAAACTATCCGGTCTGTACATGGAATCTGTTGGTTGAACCTGGAATGCTGCATAAAATGCAGGCATATTGGAGGCCGGACCATTTACCCGCCACATCGGAGCAGAGTGTTCGTTGGTGAGCGTGAGCATAATCAGCCTTTCTTTTCGCGTTTTTATTTTCCACACCTGCGCATGAGAAAGAAAGAAGCGCTGGTCTGGTGTAAATCCGTCTATTTTTTCATCCCCCTTACCCTGTGCTGTTTTTTTGAAGGCCGCATAAGAAATCGAAAGACCACCATTATCAGCAATATTTTCTCCTTCAGTCAATTCCCCGTTCAGATGGAAAGTATCCACGGCAACATAACCGTTATACTGGTTGATGATATTCATGGCGCGCTGTTTAAATCGTTTGGCGTCTTCAGCAGACCACCAGTCTTTCAGGTTGCCGTCTGCATCATACTGGCGCCCCTGGTCGTCAAAACCATGGGTGATCTCATGTCCGATCACGAGGCCAATCCCGCCATAGTTCACCGCATCGTCTCCCTTTGAAAAATAAAAAGGCGGTTGTAAAATGCCTGCAGGAAAATTGATATTATTCTGCGTCGGATCATAATACGCATTGATGGTCGGCGGCGTCATCTGCCATTCGCTCCTGTCTACCGGCTTATTTATTTTGGCTATATCCCGTTTGTACGAATAATTGGCCGTTGCCCGCAGGTTGGCGATGATGTCGTTCCGGGTGATGGTGATGGATGAATAATCCTTCCACTTATCGGGGTAACCAATTTTTTTAACGATGGCGTGCAGTTTCAAAAGAGCCTTTGATTTGGTGGAATCGCTCATCCAGTCAAGCTGCTGAATTCTTTCAGCAAATGTGGCCAGGATATTATCCACCAGCTGACTGATCCTTTCCTTATCTGCAGCCGTAAAATATTTCTGTACATAGATCTGGCCCAGGTTATCCCCCAGTTGCTGGTCGACCATATTGGTCATGCGTTTCCATCTTTCCCTCATCTGTTTCTGACCGGTCAGCAATTTATCATAGTTGAATTTTGCATTTGCAAAATCGTGCGACAGGTATTCGGCATCATCGTTGATGACGTGAAAACAGAGGTAGCTTTTTAATGTCTCCAGCGGCGTACCGGTCAGCAACCGGTTCAGTTCCTTGTAAAACTCGGGTTGCCCGACTATGATCGTATCGGCTGAAACACCAAATACAGTCAATAATTTTTTTACCTCAGGTGCATCAGCCGTTTTGATCTTATGATAATTGGCGATGGGATCACGCAGGGCTGCCGGTGATTTGGAAACCTTCGCCATGGATGTTTCCAGTTCGAAGACTGATTTGGCAGTCGCTGCAGCCTGGTCGGGTTGCTGACCCAGGAGGGTGAACACCTTCGTGATATAGGCGATATACGTATTCCTTATATTAATGGCATTGGAATCCTTGTTGAAATAATAATCGCGGCTGGGCAGTCCCAGTCCGCCCTGGTCAAAATGGGCAGCATTGATCAGGCTGTTCCGGTCGTCTGCATTCACGTGAAAGGAAAAGAAGGGACTATGGTTGACCGCATATTCTTTTGCGATCTCCTGCAGTAATTCCGTTTTGTTTTTAATTGCAGAAATACTGTCGAGTTCTGCTTTAACCGGCAGGAATCCTTTCTGTTCAATGCCCACGGAGTCCATCGCGCTTACGAAAAGATCGCCGGTCTGTTGTGCCAGCGAACCTTTGGGCGCATCAGTGATGGCTGAAAGGGAATCCAGGATTCTGTGCAAGCGGTTGGTGGTGCTGTCGCGTAGCGTGGTGAAAGCGCCCCAGGAAGACTGCGCGGGCGGAATGACCGTATTATTCAGCCAGGTGCCATTGGCAAATAAATAAAAATTGTTCTGGGGTTTCTCTGAACTATCCTGCGAAGCAATATCCAATGGATCTTTCTGAGCGGTTTGACTGTCCCCCTGCATTGAAGGCTGACAGGATCCCATAACCAGTGAAAAAACGAGCAGTCCGTATAGGCTGTATTTCATATTTATTAATTAATGGGCGTGAAAATAACAATAAATCAATCGTTTAGGAGCAAATTTTGATCAGGGTTTTATCAGGGAAATATTTTTCCTCAAAAAGCGTAGAATTAAACAAACGTTTAATTAACTTTGCGCCATGAAACCGATATTATCATCCAAACAAAGCCAATTGCTGGATACCGCGGAGATGCTGTTTTCCAGGAAGGGATTTGACGGAACCTCCGTTCGCGATATTGCTGAATCAGCCGGGATCAATACCGCCATGATCTCTTATTATTTTGGATCCAAAGAAAAGCTGATGGAGGAGATTTTTGAGCGCAAGAGTATGAATATCAGGGAGAAAGTAGACGCTTTACTGAAAGATGACAGCCTGGATCCCCTGCAGAAGATGTTCAGCCTGGTGGACGAATATATTGAAGGCATCATGTCGCGTAAGCGCTTTCACCGGATACTTTTATGTGAACAGATCATCAACCAGAATCCGGCCATTATCCAGATGACGGAAAAAATGAAGACCCGGAACTCGGAGTGCATCAACGACCTGATCCGCCTGGGGCAAAAGAAAGGCATGTTCAAAAAAAACATCGACATACCGATGCTGTCCAACACCCTGATCGGTACGATTTCGCACTCCATGCTCAACATGGAATTTTATAAAAATTATCATCATTTGGAATCGCAGAAGGATGATGAGTTCGAGCGCACGCTAAAGAAGAAATTATCAGCACATATCAAAAACATTTACAAAGCCATTTTAACGAATGAATCTTAGAACCAAAGTCATGAATTGTAAAAAAATCATTCCGCTTTTTCTCTTTGCCCCGTTTTTGCTTTTAAACGGTCATGCATATGCGCAGGACAGTGTCAGGAAGATTTCTCTGGAGGAAGCCATCGACCTCAGCATTAAGAATAACAAACCCCTGCGTGCCGCACAGGCCCGTGTTGACCAGGCGGCTGCAGGCACTACCATTTCAAAACAGAATCAGCTGCCGGATCTGAAGGTGAGCGGTTCCTACCTGCGCCTTACTCAGCCCAATATTACTATGGCAAAATCGGGTAACAGCGGTGGCACACCCAGCGAGCCCGTCAAAATAGACCAGGCGGCATATGGTATAGTGAACCTGAGCCTGCCCATCTATTCCGGTCTTAAAATTCAATATGGTATCCGTTCCTCTGAATTCCTGGAGAAAGCTGCCGTACTGGACGCCGTGCAGGATAAAGACGCCGTAATCATGAATACGATCGATGCATTCAGTAATCTGTACAAAGCGCGCGCAAACCTCAGCGTGATTCGCGAAAACCTCGCACAATCACAGTCCCGGGATGCTGATTTTGCCAACCTGGAAAAAAACGGACTGCTTGCCCGTAATGATAAACTCAAGGCTTTGTTGCAAACGGCCAATATTGAACTGACACTGGCAGACGTGGAGAATAACCTGAAAGTGGCCATGGTCAATATGAATATCATGCTGGGCCTGCCCGAAGAAACCTTACTCATGCCGGATTCATCAAGCCTCGTAGAACCAGTATCCATAAAAACGATGCAGGAGTACGAACAGCTTGCTATTCAAAATCGCAAAGACATGCAGGCCATCGGGTACAGGAAAAAAGCTTCGGAGGTCGGCATCCAGCAGGCCAGGGCAGATTATTATCCTTCCCTCGCATTGACGAGCGGATATATCGCAGCCGATATTCCGAACTTTCTGACGATCACCAATGCGTTCACTTTTGGGGTAGGCCTCTCTTACAATGTGTCTTCACTCTGGAAAACGAATGCACACGTTACCCAGGCCAAAGCAAAACTGGCTGAAGTGCAGGCGAATGAAGAAGACCTCTACGACCAGGTGCGGCGGCAGGTTAATCAGGCTTATGAAGCCCTTATGACAGCAAATAAAA
The DNA here is from genome assembly GCA_036512575.1 of Puia sp. GTDB lineage: Bacteria > Bacteroidota > Bacteroidia > Chitinophagales > Chitinophagaceae > Puia. The sequence continues at coordinate 4,441 of DATCAO010000638.1, read as the reverse complement.
AAATAGAAGTTACCCAGTCATCTATCGAACAGGGAAAAGAAAATTATAAGATTGTAAAAAACAAATACGACAACAGCCTCCTCACGGTAACCGACCTGCTGGATGCCAATGCATTGATGCTGCAGAGCCAGATCAGCTATGAACTGGCCAAAGCCGATGCGATCGTAGCGTATAACACGCTGCTGGAAAGAGCCGGTATACTGGCAACATCCAGGAATATAAAATAATCAACCACTTATTTAATTACCAAGTTTTATGGCAACAGCTAACGAAAGTGTAGAACCCAAAAAAAGAAGTAAAGTATTCCTGATCATACTCATCGCACTCGTTGTGGCAGGAGTCTGGTTCGGAATTTCCAAATGGCATCATGCCCAGCTGCATTCAGAAACTGATGATGCACAGGTGGAAGCCAATATCAGTCCGATCATTCCCAGGATTTCCGGATTCATAAAGGAAGTCAGGGTGAGCGATAACCAGGTTGTAAAAAAGGGAGACACCCTGATCATATTGGATGATCGCGATATGCGCATCAAACTGGAACAGGCGGAAGCGTCCCTGGCGACTGCCCAGAGCAACCTCCTGTCTGCCAAAGCCACTTCTGCGGCTGCCCAATCCAATATCGGAACCAGTCAAAACGCAGCACTGGCGATAGATGCAGAGATTGAGAAATCAAAAGTTACGGTGTGGCAAACCACGCAGGAATACAATCGTTATGCCAACCTGATCAAGGATCATTCGGTTACGCAACAGCAGTACGAAGACAAACTCGCCGCGAAAGAATCAGCGGAAAAACAATTGCAGATCCTGCAACAGCAGAGAAAGCAGGCGGCCAGCCAGACCTTTGCCGTCAGTTCGCAAAGCCAGGCTACATCTTCCCAGATCAGCATTGCGAATGCCACCATCCGCCAGCGGCAGGTTGATGTAGATGACGCGAAATTGAATTTATCGTATACGATAGTGACCTCACCGGCCGACGGGATGATTTCAAAAGTAAATGTTCAGGTTGGTCAGTTCATCAATGCAGGACAGGCATTATTCAGCGTTGTGCTCGATCAGAACCTCTGGGTCATAGCGAATTTTAAAGAAACCCAATACAGCAAAATCAAAATTGGCCAAAAAGTCGTAATCGACGCAGATGCGATTCCCGATCATTCGTTTGAAGGCGTCGTATCATCTTTTTCTCCGGCTACGGGTGCCCGGTTTGCCCTTTTGCCACCGGATAACGCGAGTGGAAATTTTGTAAAAGTAGTACAGCGTTTGCCCATTAAGATTGAATTCAGCAATCCACAGGACTCTTTATTGAGGCGGTTGAGAGCAGGGTTGAATGTAAACGTGGATGTTCAAATTGGCAATTAGTTTTTAGAAAATCTGTTTTATGGCAAAAGCATTTGCTCAGGATTCACTGGTTGAATATGGCTCCCGGCGTGTGATCATTACCATTACTGCCATTGTCTGTACGCTGCTGGAAATTATTGACACCACGATCGTAAATGTAGCTTTGAAAGATATGCAGGGAAACCTGGGGGCAACGTTAACTGAAGTTGCCTGGGTTATTACTGCATATGCCATCGGAAATGTGATCATCATTCCGATGACCAGCTGGCTTTCGATCCAGTTCGGCAGGCGCAATTACTTCGCAACATCCGTAATGATTTTTACCATCTTTTCCTTTCTTTGCGGTAATGCAAACGGAATCTGGGAACTGGTGATTTTCCGTTTCATCCAGGGTCTCGGTGGCGGAGCGCTGTTGGCTACTTCGCAGACCATTATCACTGAAGCATATCCCCCTGAAAAAAGAAGCATGGCCCAGGCCATATATGGACTGGGTGTTATCGTGGGTCCTACGCTCGGGCCGCCGCTGGGCGGTTATATTGTCGATAATTTTTCGTGGCCTTATATCTTTTATATCAACATTCCCATTGGCGTTATTGCAACCCTGCTCACTTTACAATTCGTACGCAATCCCAACTATGGAACAAAAAGTGCAGCCAGCGATATTGACTGGCTGGGCATCGCGCTTCTCGCGGCTTCCGTGGGTTCACTACAGTATGTTTTGGAAAAAGGACAGGACGACGACTGGTTTTCCAGCACGGCTATCGTCGTTCTTTCCTGTACGGCTTTCCTGGGTGCTTTCTTTTTTATCTGGAGGGAGTTGACTTTCCGCAATCCCATTGTCAATCTGCGGGTACTCAAAAACGGAAACCTGCGCATTGGAACCGGACTTACCTTTTTACTAGGCTTTGGTTTATACGGCTCAACATTTATCATACCGGTATATACGCAAAGTATATTGGGCTGGACCGCATTTCAATCAGGTATGCTAATGGTGCCGGCTGCGATAACTACCGCGTTTCTGATGCCAATCGTAGGAATGATTTTAAGCAAAGGAGTGCCCCAGCAGTTCATGGTATCCATGGGCATGCTCATTTTTGCGATATTTTGTTTTTGGGGATACTCCATTCTTACCAACAGCACTCCTGAACAAAACTTTTTCTGGATGCTGGTAATGCGGGGCCTTGGCCTGCCATTACTGTTTATACCGATCACCAGTCTTTCTCTGAGCACATTAAAAGGCGCTGAAATCGGCCAGGGAGTAGCTTTTACGGGAATGATGCGCCAGGTGGGTGGTTCGTTCGGCGTCGCATTGATTACTACATTTATGGCGCGCCAGAATATGTTTCACCGAAGCACGCTGGTGAGTAAACTGAATGTGGATGATCCGGCCGTCATGGCCAGGGTACACGCCATTCAGCAGGGCTTTATAGCAAAGGGCACGCCGCCCAACACAGCCCTTCAGTGGGCTTATAAAGCACTTGATTATACTATAAATGCCCAGACCAGTGTATTGTCCTTTAAAGATGTATTTTATTACCTGGGCATTATATTCCTGGTTTGTATTCCTTTTGTTTTATTTGTTAAAAGAAACAAACAGAAAATGGATTTATCGGAAGCTATGCATTGATATGACTTATATAAATAAAAAAGTCCCTGGAACCCGGGACTTTTTTTATAGCCCATAGGAAATTTATCGTTTAATAAATTTGGTGGCCAGCGTTTTCCTGTTGGCAATATTTACCTGGATCGTATACATACCTGCAGCCAGGCTGCTGACGTTCAGTGATTTTTCCAGTTGATCTGTTGACTTATCCGCCTCACAACTCATTACCATTTTTCCATTCATGTCGTACATGACCATGTGTACGGTGCCGTTCACTGCGCTCGTAATCCGGCTGTTGAGTATGTCGTGCGCAGGGTTGGGAAATAAAATGAGCTGATCAGAACCACCGGTACGCTTATCCACCGCAATTTTTATTGTGGCTGTTGATGTGGCACCCTGATTATCGGTAACGGTCAGTTCGAACTGGTAAACGCCTTGCTGAAGGTTAGTGACATCTACCTGTAATCCGCTCATTGGAGAAGCGATGGCGGTGTTCGGTCCGCTGATTTCCTGCCATTGATAGGAGGTAATATTTCCGTCCGGATCATAGGAAGCGGAAGCGTTCAGGACGTACCTGCTCGCCGGCATATAAATCGTTGTGTCAGTTCCTGCCTGTGCTATAGGTGCCAGATTAATTTTATTCACTTCAGGATTTACCTGTATGGTCACTTCATCTGCATCGGTGGCTCCGTTATTGTCGGTAACGATCAATTGGAAAACATAGGTTCCCGAGATCAGGCCGGTCACTGTAGCAGATGCCGTGTTGTTATTCGTTATACTTGCTGATGAAGGTCCCGAAATCTGTGTCCATGCAAAATAATCGATGGTACCGTCTGGATCGAATGAATTCGTACCGTTCAGCGTGATGCTGTTCGTCGGTGCTGCAATCACCTGGTTGGATCCGGCATTTGCAACAGGAGACTGGTTTGGCACAATCAGTGCGGGCAAAACAGTTATCGAAACGGAATCCGTACTGCTTGCACCGTTGTTATCCGTAACCGTTAACTGAAAGGTATAGATGCCAGGCTCAAGTCCGGATGCAGCAGCACTGGCTGCATTCGCGTTACTGATGGTAATTGCACCCGGGCCTGAAACCAGGATCCAGGTATAGGCCGTGATATTTCCATCCGGATCATAAGATCCGGCTCCATTCAGGTTCACCGCGTTCGAAGGCGCAGTGATGATCTGATCAGGGCCTGCATTTGCAATGGGAGATACATTGGGCGGAGGCTGGCTTGGTTCAGGGTTCACAACAATCGTATCCAATGCGGAAGAGGAAACATTGTTATTATCTGTTACTGTAAGTTGATAAATATAAGTTCCCTGAGTCAGCCCACTGACCAGGGTAGAGGCAGACGAAGGGGTAGCCAGTGTTCCGCCTGTTCCGGTTAATAACACCCATGCATAACTGCTGATGATGCCATCGGGGTCATAAGATTTGCTTCCGTCGAGTATCGTATTGCTCGTAGTAAGTGTCATAGTGCGTGCTGCATCACCAATGGC
>DATCAO010000637.1:0-6998 GCA_036512575.1 Puia sp. | reverse complement strand
GAGACGGGTAAATGCCAGTTTTCCCGATTGATATCCATTGGTGACGATATGGGTAATCGCGGGACTGAACAGGGTTGGAATGAATCCGTTACTGATGGCCAGCATACCGATATCGACGGGAACCCTGAGTCCCTTTTTCTGAAGTGTTTTCAAAGACCAGATCATGGAATTATCTCCGATACAGAATAAGGCGTCAGATGGATTTTTCTTTTGAAGTGCTTTCAAAATGATTTTTTCCCCCGCAGTCCGGTCCGCATGAAAATGCGACTCCAGGCGGGCTCCCGGTGTTAGTTTTTTATATGTTTCCCGGAATGCGGTCAGGCGCTTATTCACGATATTCAGGTTAGGATTGTCAGTAAACAAACAAAGAATATTTTTCTTCCCGCTTTTTATCAGTCGTTTTGCAGCCATCGTACCGGCTTCCGAATCAGCAAAACGAATTTTATCACAGTCTTCAAAACCTGGTACCCTGTCAAAGAATACAACGGGAATCCCGATCTGTGCCAATTTCAATAAGGGCTCTATATTTTCGGTATTTTCAGTAGTGGATACAAACAAAAGGTCCACCCGGTTCTTCTTTATAATGTCCAGGTTTTTCAATTCGGCTTCCACACTTTCACCAGACTGAAGGATCAGCAGGGAATATCCTTCCTTCTTCACTTCTTCATCCAGCGCAGCAATAAAATATTCATAAAACAGGTTTTGGAAGAAAGGCACAATAACGCCGATGATTTTACTCTTGTTTGAACGCAGTTTTAAAGCAAAAGTGTTTGGCTCGTATTCCATCAGTTCCGCCAGATCCTTTACTCGTTTCCGGGTAGCCGGTGATATATCCGGATGATCTTTCAGTGCTCTGGAAACGGTCGAAATACTCAGACCCAGTTTTTCAGATAATTTTTTTAGTGTGCTGTACTGCTTCATGGGCATGCAGAACGATTAATTGAACCAGGCAGACCCCTTCGAAAAGTAGGCAAGAGATAATGATTCCTACTAAACGGGAAGTTAGGGAAATTCCGGGAGCAGCACGGCTCCCAACAAAAGAGCCTCCTGAAAAGGAGGCTCGAAAAACTAACAGTTGCTCTGTTGCTAATGCCTAAAACGTAGAATCTAAATTCATCCAGTATACACATGAAAACCGGAAAGTTTCCATGGTTTTACTGTACGGTCAAATCTAAATGAAAAACCCGGCTGCCGGTTCGTTGAACCGATAATATTCAACTAAGGATGAATGCAAACGTTTGCGGAATTATTTGGTGTGAAGATCTTTTTGCATTCCGGCGTTCACGAAGATCTCCGGAGCTTTAACCGGGTTTTATTTATCTTGAGTGACAATACCGGTTGCGCATGACCTTTAAACCCAGGCTCAGCTTTGCCCAGATCATCAACATGAATGTTGGTTTTTTTGGCATCCAATATAGTTTCGGACTACAGCAAAGCGCGGTAAATCCCATTTATGATTTTTTAGGCGCTACTCCCGATCAGCTTCCTTTATTAAATCTTGCAGGGCCGGTTACCGGATTGCTGATCCAGCCTTTGATCGGAACCTTGAGCGATAAAACCTGGCATCCGCGTTTCGGTCGTCGCAAACCCTATTTTTTTGTCGGAGCCCTTTTTTGCAGTATCTGTTTATTCCTCTATCCCTTCAGCAGCAGTTTGTGGATGGCTGTCGGATTATTGTGGATCCTGGATGCGGCAAATAATACAGCGATGGAACCATACCGCGCATTGATCGCCGATAAATTGCCCGCGAGCCAGCAGCCGACCGGGTTTTTGACCCAGAGTTTTTTTACCGGCCTGGGCATCACCCTCGCCAACGTTTCATTATTTATTTTTCAAAAAAATATACACGGGGAACACGGTAGCATACCTTATTGGGTATTTGCATCATTTTTACTGGGTTCAGTTTGTTCCATCAGCTCCGTCGGATGGTCAATTTATAAAACACCGGAAATTCCGCCGACACCTGAGGAACTCGTCAAACTTAGGTCCGCAAAGGGTGGCTTACTGGAACCCATCCGGGAAATTTTTCATGCGCTGCAACATATGCCGGCGGTGATGTGGAAACTCGCTCTCGTTTATTTATTTCAGTGGTATGCCCTGTTTTGTTACTGGCAGAATGCATCCAAGAGTATCGCTCAGTCGGTATGGAAAACTTCGCCGGTTAAAGACAAAATATTATATGAAGAAGCTGTTGGATGGACAGGACTGGTGAATGGCTGGTATAATGTGGTTACTTTTTTATCTGCCTTTGCCCTGGTGGGACTGGCCCGGAAATACAGCCCCAAAAATGTACATTTTATTTGTCTCTTGCTTGCTGGTACCGGCCTGGTCATCTTTCCCCACATCGAAAACAGGTATTTGTTGTTTGCGCCGATGACGGGTTTTGGAATTGCCTGGGCCAGTATGATGGGCGTGCCCTACCTGATGGTGGTGGGCCAAATCCCGAGGGAAAGATATGGCGTGTACATGGGCATCATCAACATGATGATCGTGATACCGATGATTTTACAAAACCTGACTTTTGGTTTCATCCTGAAAAACATACTGAGCAATGATCCGGGCAAGGCCATTTCCTTTGCGGGCATATTTTTATTCATTGCCGCTTCGGCAACCCTGCTGATCAAATCAACTAAAACAGATCCTGACCTGGATATACCCATGCCCGCCGGCGGACACTAGCGGCCTGGAATAACCGAAACAAATTTTCCGAACCATGTATGATCATTTTTTATACCAGTATATCAACGGGATTTTAAAAAAAGAAACCGACTGGACCAAATCGGACAACGCTTTTTATACCCGCTTTCTGGCCAATATCCCGGAGATCCGGGTTTTGTATGACGAATTGTACGTTACGCATCCTGCGGGAAAAGAATCTTTCGGTCAGTTAATACAAACGATTATTCAGGCACATAAAAACCGGCCCGCCGATTTGAAACAGCGGGATGGAACAAAGGAAGATCAGGATCATTGGTTTTTATCGAACCAGTTGGCCGGAATGAGTTTATACGTGGACAGGTTTTGCGGAAACATCCAAAACCTTTCTTCAAGGCTGGATTATTTCGAAAAGCTCGGTGTGAATTTTCTGCACCTGATGCCGGTGTTTGAAAGCCCCCCGAATGAAAGCGATGGCGGTTATGCTGTGAGCAATTTTCGGAAAATCGATGCACGATTCGGACAACTCGAAGATCTGAAATCCGTTCAGGCAGAGATGCTGCAAAAGAATATGTACCTAATGCTGGATATTGTGTTGAATCATACATCCCGCCAGCACGAGTGGGCCGTAAAAGCCAGGGCAGGAAATACTTTTTACCAGGATTATTTCCATTTTTTTGAAAACCGCCGTCTGCCGGATGAGTACGACAGGTCCATGCCGGAGGTATTTCCCGAATCCGCGCCTGGAAATTTTACCTGGATCGAAGAATGCAGGAAATGGGTAATGACTGTATTTCATAGTTATCAATGGGATTTGAATTATTCCAACCCGCATGTGTTTGTCGATATGCTGGACAATGTCTTTTTTTATGCCAACCTCGGTGTCGATCTGCTGCGTATTGATGCACCGGCTTTCATCTGGAAACAAATAGGAACCACCTGTCAAAATCTTCCGCAGGCACACATGCTGCTGCGTCTGATCAGGCTTTGTGTGGAAGTGGCGTCGCCGGGAATGGCTCTACTGGGAGAGGCCATCGTAGCGCCCGCGGAAATTATGAAATATTTCGGCACCGGAAATTATACAACCCACGAGTGTGACTTTGCCTACAATGCGACCCATATGGCCCTGCAATGGGATGCCCTGGCCACAGGTGATGTGCGGGTTATGATGGCAGCCCAGCATGAGATATTAAAAAAACCCAGGGGCTGTTCGTGGATTACCTATACCCGTTGTCATGATGATATCGGGCTGGGCTATGAGGATTACATGATTGAACAGGCCGGATGGAACGCCTTCGCGCACAGGAATTTTCTAAAAAACTATTTTGCCGGGCTTTATCCTGGCTCTCCTTCAAGGGGAGCTTTGTTTTCATTTAATCCTAAAACCGGAGATGCACGGATCAGCGGAACACTGGCCTCCCTCTGCGGGCTCGAGAAAGCCATTTCTGAAAAGGATGCAAAAGCCACCGCGATGGCCATTCGAAAAATATTGCTGATGCAGGCGCAAAGTTTTTTTATTGGTGGTTTGCCCATGTTATTTTATGGTGATGAGCTCGGTTATATCAACGACTATTCCTACCTCGACGAGTCCGAAAAAAGTTACGATAATCGCTGGATGCACCGGCCGATGATGCAAGGGGAAAAATTAAAACGGCTTGATGAAAAAGGAAGTCCCGAGGAAAGGATTTTTTCCGGCACGAGACGATTATTGCAAATCCGAAAGAGACTTCCGGTTCTTGCTGACACTGGTAACCTGGTCTGGCTGAACCCGCACAATATCCATGTAGCTTCCTTTATGAGAAGGAACGAGGATACAATTTTGTATGGCCTGTTTAATTTTTCAGGGAAAAAAGCATTCATCTCCTGGTATGTGTTCAAAGAAGCCGGAAAGCATCCCAATCGATTGCATGATCATTGGCATGAACAGGACTACGAACCAGGAGAAGATCACGAATATTTTACGCTCGAACCCTACTCTTTCTACCTCATAGAAGGATACTGATCTAAAAGTTGAAGTTGCTGCTGAAAAGTATCCCGAATCGGGATACCGAAGGATGATCGAGATAAGTAAACCTTTCGATGAAATCTATGCGCAGGAAGGAGAAAATATTATAGATGCCGAATCCGGCTTCCAGGTAAGGCTGACCGTTTAATGAGAAGGTAGACGTAACGCCATTCGTAGTGGGAAACAGCATCTGGTTGGGATTAAATGCAGGATTGTTTTCCTTCCTGAGTCCTCCGAATAAAATCTTCGCAGTAATCAGTTCCCGCAACCTGAGTTTTTTGAAGAGCGGAATTTTGTTGAAAAAGAAACCATTGAAGTAATGGTCAATATTCAGTCCCAGGAAATGGTCACTGACAAATTCTTCCACATTCATCAGGTTATATGAATATTCACTATAAAAATACGTCCTGTTGGCGGGGTGGATGATGAGCAGGGGAAATGGGAGAGTGCCGTACAGATAACTTGCATTCAGCCTGATATCCGAGAACCCGATGGGTAAAATCATTACGCGTTTACTCAGGTTGAGCCGGTAGGCATCGAAATTATACTCTCCACCATAGAGACCCTTGATTCCTTTTGAATACTGAAAGGAGATCACCGGATATTTGTTGATGATATTTCTCCGGGCCGCCTTGCTTTCAAAAAACTGTTCATTGGGTGCCCAGCGAAAAGTCAGTGAGACGTTGCCCGTGGTAATCTCGGGAATCGTATCGTATTTGGAAGGACTGGGTTCATTTACAAATGTAAGCGATCCGGCAGGCTGCTGTTTCCAGTATTCCGTTCCGAGAATATAAGAAATATGATTCCCGAATTCATGAACCCAGGACAAACGGAATATATGGTTGTAGAGCCAGTTATTATTGTATCCCCTGTTAAAGGAAGTCAGAAAGGTATTGCCACTGGAGAAAAGGTCTTCCTGTCCCGGATTCTTGATATCATACATATAACTAACCTGCAGATAGTTGAATGGATATTTATAGATGGAATGGTTGTTGAATGAATAGGAGAGGGTCGCTTTGTATTTAAACATTTCGTCTTTGAATCCGTAACCCAGGTAACCGTCTGCAAAGATTCTAGTACTGAATTTATAATTGGTGCGGCCTCCGAACTGAAGCCTTTGCCCTTCCACTGAATTGAATGAGTAAAAGGTTCTGATGGGACCGATATCAAAATCTCCGGCCGATTTGTAACCAACAAGATACAGGGTGGCCCAATCCATAAACCGGTTATAGGAACGTGACTTTAACAGGCTGTCTGCATTGGCGTAGGTCCGCGATTCTGAGGGACTGAGTGGCAGGGGCCGGTTATTTTCCCAGAATATTGCGGGCTGCAGGGCATTTTCAGGCAGGCTGTCTACAGCAGGACCTCGAAATGACTGGTTGCTCAGTGCGGAATCGGAAAAATGAAGGATCGTGATTTTTCGCTCTCCGAATAATCCAGGACTTTTAGGCAAAGGACTGAAAAATGCAGAGGTTGTTGATTCAGCCAGGTAATAATGGGTGGAAGAGTCTTTTTTGAATATCTGGTTTATTTGAAAATTCCGGATATAGTTGAGATTAACATGCCTGCTTACGCTCAATTCCACTTTTGAAACGGCGTATCTGCCATTCAGGGTTATATACAGGTAGCCCTGGAAAAGGAGGTCCTCCGGATTCCGGGGAGTAAAATAAAGTTTTACTATTTTTTCACCATTGTTGATAATGGTGTCCCGGATAAAATACATGTAAAAAGTCGGGGCCAGATTTGCAATCGGGCTGGTGAATTGCATAGTGAACGCCGTGATCGTATTATCATATAGGTTGATGTCGTCATACAGAAAATGCAGGGAACCGCTGATCCCACGCATATCAATATAAGGACCGTAGTTCACGGATTTAAAAGCAGTGATGATTTTTTTCCTGTCCCGGGGCTCCCTGCGATAATAATTCCTGGACATGATTTCCTGCAGGTAGATGGAGTTCAGATTTTTACCCGGGACAACGGTTGAGTCCGTATTTTCAAAAAAGAAATGCAGCTTTTTCAGCGCGAAGTTCTGGGTGAGGTTACCCCAGGGGCCATCCGTGAACATTCGGATTTTTTCGTATTGTTCGCTGGATGTATAGGAAAATGCTTCTGGACTGTTGATGGGTTTGTGAGCTATGACCTGCCTGATCAGTTCTACGGCCGGGTTATTCTTATTGGAATATTTTTTTCTCTTCGTTTTTACAAATACATCTTCCAGTTCGGTATATGATTTGGAAAGCAGGATGTTAATTTCCTGGACAAGTTCATCCGAAACGCCATGTTTTATCGTGCGATACCCCGTGTAACTGAATATGAGTTCGTGATCCGCTGCATT
>DATCAO010000636.1:0-3056 GCA_036512575.1 Puia sp. | reverse complement strand
AAATGAGCAAACAAAAATAGGTGATCCCCCGGTTAAATCGTCCGGGAAAACCCTGATGCCTCAATAACCCTGGGCACCGAACACGGTAAATCCGATGGATACTTTCTGGCGGTTAAATGTATCGGCAGGAGGCATCGTGTTGAGCCAACTACAACAGTATCTGATGCTTTTTGGCAGTGTGCAAATATGACCACGGTGACTAAGGCCATAAAAATGATCTTTTTCATGATTCGGGTTCTTAAGGGTTATACGATAAATGCGATCCATATACGGATTGATCGTAAAATCTCTTGTCCCGGAGAACATGATGGGTGTTAATATTTAAAACCGGGAGCTCACCAGGCCAGAAAGGCTATTGGTAGTGTGTAGTCTCAGCAAAAATCGACAAATGATGGAGGTAATTATTTTTTGGTTCTTTCCCAAACCCTGCCGCTCAGGGAATTGGCCCTGCCATCACAGGGATCGGTAACGAGCATGAGTTTCAAAGTCGTTTTGGTAATCGTAAATGTATATACGCCAACTTCATCTCCGCAGGCAATTTCTCCGCTGACATCTTTGATGGTTACCGTATCATGAGAAACATGAAAAACGGAGCGCACGATTTCCGCTCCCTTGCCGGTGCTGATATTACTGGTGTCCTCTGCGAAACTGAAAATCCCAGTATCATTGATGGGCGCGGCAAAAAAGGATTTCCATTGGGTTTTTTGCAGGGACTGCGCCTGGGTTTGCGCGAATCCAATGAATATGAGGCAGGCAGCGAGGCAGATGATTTTTTTCATATCCGGGAGGTTTAACTAAAATTAATCAATTTGTTAGTTTTCGGTATATTTAAAAAGGATTGGATCAAATGAAAAAACTGATTTTACTCGCGGGTATCTTTAGCACGGCCTTTGAATTGCATTCCCAATCCTACCCGCCATCGATTCAGCAATACATAAAGTACAGCAACGATATCATCGTGTTCACGAATTGTTATCTGGCTGATGTCGTTAAGCTGAAAGTAGATTCGGGCCAAATAGTCATAATCAGACATGGGATCATAGCCTGGATCGGAACTTCAAAGAACACGCTTATTCCTCCCGGGGCAACGGTTATTGATTGTACCGGCAAATCCCTGTTGCCCGGTTTTGTGTTGATGCATGAACACATGTTCTATCCGGCAATCAGCATTTCACCTCAGTACGTGCACTACAAAGAATTGCCGGTTACCTTTCCCATATTGTACCTGGCCTGCGGCGCTACCACCATCCGCACCGCCGGAAGCATGGAGCCCTACGCAGATCTCGCGCTGAAAAAAGCGATAGACGAAAAAAAATTCATAGGCCCGTCGATGGATGTTACCGGTCCCTATATGGAAGGGGAAGGAGGATTTGATCCGGAGATGCCCGTATTAAAAAATCCGAAGGAAGCAAATGCTTTTGTCAACTTTTGGGCATCCCAAGGTATCAGTTCTTTCAAAGCCTATATGAACATCGATACCGCAACACTCAGGGCCGGTATTAAGACAGTTCATGCAAAAGGATTGAAAATTACCGGCCATCTCTGTTCAGTTACTTACCGGGAAGCGGCCAATATGGGCATCGATCAGCTCGAACACGGATTTCTCGCGGCTACAGATTTTATCCCGGGCAAAAAAGAAAATGTCTGCACATTCCTGGCCGATCCGCTGGCCGGTGCAGATCTCAATGGTCAGCCGGTAAAAGACCTGATTCAATTACTGGTCAGGAAAAAAGTAACCCTGACTTCAACGTTGGCTGTTTTTTATGGCATGACGACATTAGACTCCTTGACAAGAACCGAAGTTTTGGAGGCCATGGCTCCGGATACACGGGACATGTATATGAAATATTATAGCAAGTCAAAATCTCCTTTGATGAATGCCGGTTTTTTGAAGAACCTGAAAATGGAAAAAATGTTTTCCGATGCAGGCGGACTCCTAACCGTGGGAACCGACCCGACAGGAAATGGTGGCGTACTCGCCGGATATGGAAGCCAGACGACCATCGAATTATTAATAATGGAAGGTTTCACTCCCATAGAAGCGATCAGGATGGCTACCCTGAATGGTGCTAAGGCATTGGGTAAACAAGACAAAATCGGATCCATTGAGCCGGGTAAAACCGCTGACCTGATTGTGGTCGATGGAAATATCGCTCAGGACATCAAAAATATTGAACGGGTGCAATGGGTATTTCATCAGGGCCTGGGATTCGATTCAAATAAATTATTTGCACTTGTCAGGGGACAGGTAGGAAAATATTAAATAAAAAAAACAACCATGAAAAAGTACATTACGGAATTCATTGGAACTTTTTTCCTGACGCTGACTGTGGGAATGGTGGTGCTTGGTGGAAAGGGAAATTTTGCACCCCTGGCGATTGGCGCTGTTTTAATGGTGATGATTTTTGCAGGCGGTCATATTTCGGGAGGCCATTATAACCCGGCGGTTACTCTGGCTGTTTTGCTGCGCGGCAAAATAAAACTCGCTGATGCTATTCCTTATATGATCGTGCAAATCCTGGGAGCAGCTCTTGCCGCTGTGGTGGTTATGTATTTATTGAACGACAAGATTCTCGAAATTCCTGCTGAGTTGGCGAATTCAACAAAAGCGCTGCTGGCGGAATTCATCGGCACTTTTGCCCTGGCCTTTGTGGTGCTGAATGTTGCGACTGCTAAGGGAACCAGTGGCAACAGCTTTTATGGACTGGCCATCGGATTCACTGTTTTAGCCATGGCCTATGCGATGGGCGATATTTCGGGTGCAGCGTTTAATCCCGCGGTCGCTTTTTGTGCTGCTATGTTGAAAATGAAATCCTGGACCAGTTTCTGGGTTTATCTCGTCGGCTGTTTTGGAGGCGCTGCTCTGGCTGCGGGCGTTTTCAGAATATGTAATCCGGATGATAAATAAATATGAAGAACAAGCGCAGGGATTTTCTGAAATATTCAGGACTTACCTCGATGGGGGTGGCCGGCGGTTTCTTCAAAACTTTTGCGACAGGGCTGACCATGAAACATTCACCACATGCCATGAACCCGGAAACCGTAAAAGATCTAAC
>DATCAO010000635.1:0-9613 GCA_036512575.1 Puia sp. | reverse complement strand
AAATGATCATCTCCCGATTTCCTGCTGGCCGATTGTTTTTCCAGTTCCGTAATCCGGTCCAACAGAGCGGAATCAACTACTTTGTCCTGCGCAAACAGGTGGTTTCCGATTGGAGTCAGTAAAAACAAATAAAAAGCCAGTGCAAGTAGAAATTTACTTTTTTTCATACTCATTTATTTTGGTTATCAGGCAGGATGCTCGAAAACTGTTTGGTGCTTTTCGTTTGCCTTCTTTGAAGAATGTAATAATTCATTAAAAATATTACTGAATGCAACAACTAAACATGATTATTATCATAGGTAACTATGAGTTTGGTTACCAACGCGTGTTTTATCAGGCATTATATTGTACTTTTAACTAAATGGGTCGAAGAGTAATTTTCATTTTAAAATCGTAAAGTCATGACAGGAGTTTCTAACAACAGCAGCCTGAAGAATATCTATATATTCGCCTTTATATTGTTATGTAATATATATTGCATACAGTCTTTTGCTCAAAGCACGCCCTGGGTTGCGCCCAAAGATGCAGACAATGTTAAAAATCCACTTGCTGGCAATACGGCAGTGTTGGCGGAAGCTAAAGCCTTGTATGTTGCAAATTGCGCCCCTTGCCACGGAGAAAAAGGCAGGGGTGATGGGCCTGCAGCAGCAGGTTTGAATCCGAAACCCGCCGACCATTCTTCTGTTGCGGTGCAAAATGAATCTGATGGTGCGCTGTTCTGGAAGCTTTCAGAAGGAAGGAGTCCCATGCCGGGTTACAAAAAAATATTTACCGACCAGCAAAGATGGGAGTTGATCAACTATATCCGCACCCTGGCGAAAGTTCCAAAGAAGAAATAATCACACTTCACCAATACGCCAAAAAAAGGATCTATGAAACATGTAACCTATTACACATTGGTCGCTGTCATTTGCCTGATGACTGTGCAATGCAATTCCAACCCGCAGAACCCGGCTGGCACAACGGTAACGGACAGTATCGACAGAAAGCCGAAAACGGATACCGTTGTTGTTCTTCTTGGTGTCAATTCCAGAGGGGTTGGCCGATTTAAGAATGTTCAACTTAGCCATCCGCCGGATCTGGCGATGGCCGCAAAGGGAAAGGCTGTTTTCCAGTCAAAATGTTTTGCTTGCCACAAACTGACTTCCGAAACCCTGGTCGGACCCGGCTGGCTGGGTGTTACAGATCGGAGAACACCGGAATGGATTATGAACTGGGTCACCAACACGAAAGTTATGCTGGACAAGGACCTGGTGGCTCAAACCGAGAGGGTAGTATGTCTGATCAGGATGCCCAACCAGGATCTGACGGATGAACAGGCCAGGAACGTCTTGGAATTTATGCGTACCAATGACGGGGATAAATAATTAAGGTATTTGTTTGGACCGGATCCGTGATATAACCAGCAGCAGGGTCCCAATAAACAACAACACGCCTATCATCCAGAGCATCCAGGAAAATATGCTGCTTGCTCCTGTAAACATTGTTGTAATACCCAACGTAATCAATAAAGATTCATTCAATACGACTGCAATCGCAAAAACAACCAGTGCAATACCGGTGAATCTTATTTTACCGTTCAATACATGTATTCTGGTCAGGTAAGCTAATAGGAACAAAGTTACAAATGCCAGAAATACCAGGTGTAAAAAACCCATAATAACAGGTCTGTTCCCAAATATTGCATTTCCGATTGCCGGCACGATGGTAAAGCTTTGCAAAACCACTTTGAGCATAAATGACCCAAGGGATATCATCAACAAAAATCGGATAACAGCAGCTTCTTTTAAAAAAACATCTTTAAGGGATACGGTAACAAGTAAAAACAGGTAAAAACAAATCAGCAGGAGGAAGCTTCCTGCAATTGCAATAATACGAAACCAGATATTGGGATCCTGCCAGAGATAGGAAAGGAATAAACTGGGTAAAACAGAAATGGTGACAACGATTGAAAACATACGGATGCGCTTCGCCGCATATAAAGAAATTCTCTGGTGAATGTGATTAAACAGGAGTGCTAAAATGGCCAGTGTAAAAAACCCATTGTATTGAAAATGCAGGTATGTGAACAGAGCATCCCTGTACAAAACAAAATCCAAAGATTTTGAATGTGTGATATAGGATATCGTAATGAGACCCGATGAAGACAGGATCAGACAAATGATTGCTGAGACTGCAAGTAAAGTAATCGATGAATTGAGCTTTGCCTTATACAGGTCACGAATAAGCATCGATCCAAATAAATAAGTCAGAAAAACAAAAATGAATGAGATGCCCTCTGAAATTCCTCCGGGTCCCCAAATGGTAAACGAAAACAGCATACCCCAGGAGAGTATCGCAACAGCACCCAGAAACCATTGATATATTGGCCTGCCGGAGATGGATTCCGGCAATAGTTCATGCACAACAAGGACCAGCAGGATTAATGTAGCCCAGCCACCAAAACTGAAATGTGCATGGGCTTCCAGTAAATAATTGTAGTTGATAAAGGGTAAAGGAAAAACTATTTTACTTCTGAGTACCAAACCGATTAATGCAACCAAACAAAGGTTTAGTAAGGACAAATCGATCCACCGGTAAAGTTTATTTGATTTTAGCGTATTGGCAATTTTCAAGTCAACAATTTAATCATTTAATTTCAGGTTTTGGAGAAACGAAGCCGGAAGCACCCGCATAAATTCACCCCAAAATTGTACGATAACTCCATCCGGATATTTTTTCAGTGCCGATGTGCAATTGTATGTCCGCATCCTGATATCAGGGTCCGCAAGGGTTTATAAATTCCCCTACCTTTGAAGCCTCCCGGGGGTTAAGGCGAGGCGTCTTCAGGAAATCTGTAAAGGCGGGCGAAATCAATAGATCAGTGGACTTTAATTGGTAATATCTTGAGGATCTATGTTAAATATATGGTGAGCATTCGCTGTAAAATGCTGGTCAAGTCAGAGCTGGAAAAACTTGGACTGGCTTATAAGTCTGTGGAATTGGGTGAAGTTGAATTGGAAGAAAATATTACTCCTGAGCAGTGGAATGTTTTAGATATAAATCTTAAAAGATCGGGCATTGAATTGATGGAAGACAAAAAAAGTATCCTGATTGAGAAAATAAAAAAAGTTATCATCGAACTGGTGCATTATTCAGACGAACCGCTGGATATCAATTTTTCCCAATACCTGAGTCAAAAGCTGAACCACGACTATACCTATCTGGCCAACCTTTTTTCGGAAACCCTGGGCGTTACCATCGAGCATTTCCTGATCGTTCACAAAATTGAGCGCGTGAAGGAATTGCTGATATACGATGAACTCAATATAACTGAAATTGCCTGGAAAATGCATTACAGCAGTGTAGCCCATCTATCCAACCAGTTTAAGAAAATGACTGGGCTCACACCCACCTTCTTCAAAAAATTAAGGGATAAAAAACGGGATAACCTGGAGAACTTCTGAGAGTTAGTCTCTGCAGTTTAATGTATGCCCATTTTTTGAATGTGTGAATGATGTAAATCATTTACAGGTTTGTGTAATACCGTCAGGCGAAAACGGGCCAACTTTACATGGGTATCAAAGGAATTGCTTTTCCCCCCACGAGTAATATGGAAAAAATAATTGAAAAGGATAAATCTGATGAGGCGGGATTGGAAAAATCAAAATCGCACATTATTGTGGAGATCATTGAATACATGGCCAACGCCGTAGTGATTAAAACGATCATTAAGAAATCTACCGGTAATATCAGCGTCATGTCTTTTGACAGCGGTGAGGGACTAACAGAAAAGACATCTCCTTTTGATACTTTCGCCCAGATCATCGAGGGCCAGGCAACCATTGTAATTGATCAAGAACCCCACCTGCTGGTGTCAGGTCAGGGAATTATTATTCCCGCCCATTCCCCCAACTTTATCAATCCAAACGGGCGGTTTAAAATGATCCTGACCATCATCAAAAGCGGTTATGAATAGATTTAATCCGTTCCCTTTGAGGAAATGAGTTTGTCTTTTTTTATCTAAATAAAATTATCCATATATGGGAAATTTACTCTACACCATTGCTGTCATATTGATTATTGTTTGGGCAATTGGATATTTTGGATATGCGGCCGGCGGCCTGATTCACCTTCTACTCGTAATTGCCATCATTGCAATCATTCTAAAATTTATCCAGGGAAGCAGGACTTAGAAGATGTTTTGGGAGACAGGTTAATGACCGTCATCACCTGGCTACGCACCTTAGCTTAATAAATTACTATGGATGGGGCGGGGGATGCGGCCCCGGAGGCAATGGCGGTCTGGGTGGCAAGGGCGGGTGAGGCGGTCTGCTATGATAAGCGGAGTGCGGATGGTAGTGGGAATGATGGTAATAATGGTGATAGTAATGATGGTGATAGGGATAATGATGCGGCGGAGGATGATGGGGAGGATGGGGAGGATGGGGAGGATGAGGAGTTTGTTGCCCAAAAGCAGATATTCCCAATAGCAACCCAAGGCATAAAAAAATTGGTATTTTCAAGTTGAAGTTTTTTCCTGATCTGAATGCTCCTGATGAAAAGATGGTTTCAAGCCCGTTTTGGAGCTCAGAAAGCGCTCGAACACAGTTCCAAATGTAACTGTCTTAAAAATAAGGAGATTACATCATTCAAAAAAAAACTTACATAATTCACAGGGCGCAGGGATTCGATTGAATAATTTAAAAATGGCAACCGGTTAGAAGTTGTTCATGGCCTGGAACAATGTGTGAATTATGTAACAAATTCCAAGACAGGTGTAAGAATCCCCCGGTGACCGCGATCTATCTTCGAGTCCTCCAATTTCTATCGATCCACTCTGATCCAGCCCGTTTTTTTGCAGTCAAAATTTAAGATGATAAATTCTTTTCAATACGTGTTTGATGAAGACCTGTTCAAAGGTTATTGGCAACTCATGCCCTTGGAAAAGGGCAGAAGGGTGTTCAGGCTATTTTATCCGGAACATTGTGATTACTATGGGGCTTTTTTTGAAGTCGTTGAAACCGGTGATCCTTATATGCCCTTTCTGCTAAAGACACCTAAGGACTCCGGGCAATTTAATAGCATGATATTAAAATGGTTTTCAGATTACAAATTATTGTCAGGTTAAGGCTTGATTAGTTGTGTACTAAGTGTTTTTACGTATAAGGTTTAGGGTGCCCTGCTATTCTTAGCAGGGCTCGTTTTTTAGATATATTTTGCAAAACATTGCGATCTGATTATTTAAATGAATCTGTGTGGTCAGCTACAGCAAAAAAGACTGATTCGACAGATAAAATTTTGCTCAGAATGAAAACTAAAATATTTTTTATTTTTTTGATTGTATTGGTAATTCTTGCACATATCTACAGACATTAATAAAAGAAGATCTAGTCTACCGAAGGAGCGTTGTCCATGTTTTCAGGTTTTGGTTTTTTAAACTCCAGCTTCCCAAACTTCCAGGTAAAATTAATTCCGATAGAACGATAGGGCACTTTCCGGGTGCTGCTTGTCGTAAATCCCTGGCCATAGAGCTGCGTGGTCTGGTTAATGTATTCGCTGAAAATATTGGTGGCCGTCAGTGCCAGGCTTCCCTTTTTCTTCCAGATTTGTTTTCGGAATGCCAGCGTATAACTGGAAAACGAAGGATATTTTCCCTGCAATTCATTTCTGGGTGAAGTAAAATTCCCAAAAAATTCTCCGGCGAGTGTACCGGTAAAATTGTAACTCATATTCAGGTTCGCCCTGTAATTCCAGCTTTGCGAGTTCTGGCCAGGATCAATCGCATTGGTGGTTCTTCTGTAAAAAACGAACAGATTGCCCCTGACATTGAATTTGGTTGTCGGGTGTATGTCTGCAAATAGATTCATGCCCAGGTCTTTTTCCAACCCGATATTCTCCTGCGTGCTTACAGAGACGTTGGTATAGACCGTATCACCGACGGGCAGGCTGGCATAGTACACCACATAGGGTTGTATATCATCCTGCGAGGTCCGGTAAAAAGCGTTGATCATCACCGAACCGCCGGCGCCCAGGTCATATTTCCATCCCATTTCAATACGATGCTGAATTTCGGGATTCAGGTATGGATTTCCCGAAGTGAAATTATTGGGATCGGTGGTATTGACAAATGGATTCAGTTCACGATAGTCGGGCCGGTTGATGCGTTTCGAATAACTGAGTTTGATGGTCTGCCGGTCATCGAGTTTTCTAGACAAAAATATGGAGGGAACAAAAGTATTGTACCCGGGTTCCGGAACCTGCTGGGAAATATTGGAAAAGAAAGTGTTCAACTCTGTCCGTTCATAACGAAGACCCACTTTGGCATCGAACCATTTAACGATCGGAAAACTCAGTTCAGCATACAATGCCGAGACGGTCTGCTGGTAACGAAGGCTGTTGGACAAGGTGGAGTCGTAAATATAATTATCCGTTTCAGGCTGCAGGCTCAGCACATTTGAGGTACTGTGAATATTCATAAAAGTCATTTTGCCACCTACACCCCAAATCGTTTCCTTTCCCAGGGGTTGGGTATAGTCCACAACGATTTCGGTTTCCGTTTGTTTTCCCGGGTTATTGTTATTGGTGCCGTAAAACAAGGAATCGCCGGGCTGGGCGAATTGATTATTGGTGGAATTATATGTGCTTTTACCAAACGAAGAATGTATGCCGATATTGAGCTCCTGGTTTTCTTTGTTGAATGTTCTTTTATAGTCCAGGCTCGCATTTATTTCATGCAGGCGAAAATCGCTCTGGGTTTCACTTAAGGTCAATGCTTCACTGACCGGAAAACCGCTGTTGTCGGAGGTAGACTGACTTTGATTCAGATAGCCGTTGTTATTATTACCAAAAGAATTGCTGCTGATGGAAAAATTAAAATTATTCTTTTTGTGCCATGTGTAGTCAATGCCCAGGCCGCCCTGCATTCCAAAACGGCTGAAACGGCTAGTGCCGTCCTGGTCCAGGATCACCTGCGTTTTGGCGCCCGTGTCCTGGGATACACGGGTGGAGGTGGAAGGCGTATTGACCGGTATGCGATAGTTGCCGTTGACATACAGATTGACACCAAAATTTCCATTTCGGGCATTGAGGTTCAGGGACCCGTTTTCATTCCGGCTTGCGGCAGTCAGGGAAATATTACCATTCATCCCTTTGACCATGCTGTGTTTTAGAATGATATTGATGATGCCACCCAGGCCCTCGGCATCATATTTGGCACCGGGATTGGTGATCACTTCAACGCTCTTAATCTGACTGGCGGGAATGGATTGCAGTACATCAGCAATATTACTTCCGAATGCAGTAGAGGGTTTGCCGTCGATCAGGAAACGGATGCTGCTGCTGCCGGCCAGTTCCACGTTACCATCCACATCGACAGATATCATAGGGATTTTTTTCAGGATGTCGGTCGCGACGCCGCCTTGGGATGTCAGGTCTTTCTCTGCATTAAAGACCATCTTATCAATTTTATTTTCGATCAGATTCTGGGGGGCAACGACCACCACATCCGCCAGCCTGGTTATTTTTTTGTTCAGATATATTTTTTCCAGCGCATTATGCATATTCTTTTCAACCGGCACTCCCCTCAGTGTAAAAGGCAGGTAACCGATCGATTCTACCAACAGGTCGTACAATCCGGTTTGGGCAACTTCCATCTTAAACTTACCCTGCGCATTGGTTAGCGCGCCATTAACGGTTTTGGTGTCGCCTTGTTTGAAAAGGCTGATGGTGGCATATTCAATGGGCTGCCGGTTGGCGGAATCGAGGATCAGTCCGGTGATCGTGGTGGAAACCGATTCCTGCGCAGGCGACTGGGAAAAGGAATAAAGAAAAAAGAATAGGAAAAAACAGACTAGCACAGCTTTTAAGCCCATAACACACCGGTATCCGGCAAAACTAAGCCCCAATTCTGTCGGAAAATAGAAGATTTACTGTAGTCTTTACCCGCTCATCAATCGGTTTGCTCAGTTTTTATCGTGGAATGGAAACCTGGTTAGGTATCGATTTCTTCGTTTGAAAAACGATCAATCTTTAATAATTCATCAATTAACCGGTCAGCCATGAGGCGTTTATCGTTAATCGTTTATCGTTTGGCGTTAAGCTTTAAGCTTTATGCCTCAAGCCTTCCCATGCATTTCTTTACCGACACTCTTCGGAGAAAAATGGGTCACTTTGATCGCTCTGGCTTTCTGCCGGAGTAAAGGAGGAACAGCCAGGAGTGCTTGTTCGTGGCTTTCGGCATCTATAAAAGCATAGGCATTATGATCCTTGTCATAACAACCCCATTCGAAATGGGTTAGAAAACCTGCGTTGTATTTGGCAAAATGTTCTATCGCCAAACGGCAGTCTTCGAGGGTGTGCTGGGATATCACTAAATAACGTTCCATGGAGCTGCGATTGGGTTCTGGGATAATAGATTCTTCTCCGTTAAAGTTAATCAAACCGGCCGGTATTGTGATGGTTGACTATCAGCAATTTTACATGGGTATTAAGATTTTTTCTTTTTGGATGATTTGGCGTTTTTATTAAAATCCAGGGCCAGACTGATCCAATACTCAAAATCTTTTTTTGATTTCATGCCTTCCATAGCCACCATAACATATCCTTTCATCCTTCGGTTTGTAAAATCCATTGTCCTGCAACCTGGCTTTTCGACCGACTGCTCATGCAGTTCCGGATTGATCCGGCACATCATTTCATCTTTAATAATGCCGACGCACATTTTGCCATTATACATAAACGTTAAACCACCCATCATTTCCTTTTCCTCAACATTCGGAAGTTCTGAGAGTCGTTTGCGAATTTTGTCCGCTAAATGCAGGTCATAGGCCATAATTCAAAAAAATTAGTCCCGGAAAACGGTCAATGGATAGGAAATTTAAGAAATTACCTGTGAATTTGATGAAAACCATAACTTCATTATATTTCGAAGACCAACTTTTTTCCATGGATCAGGCAGCGCAAATGGTGACCATTGATGATTTAAAAAAAGTGATCGCGCTGGGCGAGCTGCCGGATGAGCATCTCCATTGGATACTGGATCATTCGGAGTATCGGGTTTGTGCTGACGGGGAACTGATTGCAAAATATGGGGAGCCAACGGAAGTCATGTGGATTCTGCTTACGGGAAAGGTCGTTTTTTATATGTATGTGAAAGGGCGCCAGGTCTATTATTTTACATTTGAAAACAACTCCGTAACCGGCGGTGTGGGCGGACTGATGCCTTATTCCAGGATGAAAACATTTCCCGGTTATTCCTATGCCCTGGGGGAAGTTAAAATGCTTCGCATCAATAAAAAATACTTCCCGGATCTCGAACACCTGAATCCCGACTTCATTCAAAAGTTGATCGGTTATATGACCGAAAGGGCGAGGGCATTTGCTACGATGCAACTGCAGTATGAAAAAGTGAACGCCCTCGGCAATCTGGCCGCAGGCATCGCGCATGAACTCAACAATCCCGCTGCGGCAATCAGCGGTATTTCCGATGAACTTGCCAAAAGACTGAACCGAAATTACGAATTGACAGAACAATTATTGCAAAGCGGTCTGAGACCCGTCAGTTTTCAAAACATCCGCAACATGGTTGAAGCCAGGGAAACCAGTCACGCAGAACTTGTCAAAAGAAGCACGC
>DATCAO010000634.1:0-6454 GCA_036512575.1 Puia sp. | reverse complement strand
TCAATGATAGTTTATTTAATAAACAAAAAGCCACCGCCATTCAGAACCTCACTTTTAATGAGGAGCTGCGACAAAGGGAGATGGAGACAGCCAGGATTCAGTACAAAAACCAGGTAAAGTTATATGCGGTATTTGCCTTGTCGGCTGTTTTTTTGCTTATCGGAGTTATTCTTTACCGGAATAATAAGGTGACGCAAAAAGCGAATGTCCTTCTGCAGCAGCAAAAAGAAAAAGTTGAGAGCACATTGAAAGCGCTGAAATCCACCCAATCCCAACTCATCCAGTCAGAAAAAATGGCCTTTCTCGGAGAGCTCACTGCAGGCATTGCGCATGAGATACAAAACCCTTTGAACTTCGTGAATAATTTTTCAGAATTGAATACCGAGCTGATCGATGAATTACAATCTGAATTAAAATCAGGCAATGCGAATGAAGCATTTACTATTTCAGATAACATCAGGGACAATGAGCAGAAGATAAACCACCACGGCAAGCGTGCGGATGCTATTGTCAAGAGTATGCTTCAGCACTCAATGTTAAATTCCGGTAAAAAGGAACTAACCGACATAAATGACATGGCGGATGAATACCAGCGTCTTGCTTACCATGGCCTGCGGGCGAAGGAAAAAACATTTAACGTGAAATTGAAGACAAATTATGATGAATCTATTGGTAAAGTAAGTATCATTTCGCAGGACATCGGACGAGTTTTGCTGAATCTATACAACAACGCATTCTATGCCGTGGCGGAGAAAATGAAACAACATCCTGAAGGGTATGAGCCAACTGTTTCGGTGAGTACACGCAAAACGGGCAGTAAGGTTGAGATCAGAGTGAAAGACAATGGCAATGGCATTCCACAAAAAGTAATTGATAAAATCTTTCAGCCATTTTTTACCACCAAACCCACGGGCCAGGGAACAGGGTTAGGTTTGTCCCTGAGTTACGATATTGTCAAAGCCCATGGAGGAGAAATACGGGTTGATAGCAAGGAAGGAGCGTTTACTGAGTTTCTAGTGCAAATTCCAGCAGTTTAGCCAATCCCGAATCAACTTAATTTATTCTAATTACCAATCAGTCACCAATCCCCGCGAACCCACTCGAAACGCCGGACGGTACTCTTGTATCGGGAAAAGATCATTAGTTATCCGGTCGGTCGCCCATTACTCCGAATTTTCCGGCTTAAAATGCTTCAGTTTTTTGGGAGAAGGTCATTTAAGAAAGCTTTATAGGTTTTGTTGATCGCCAACCCGGGGATCGGTTTTATATTTGATACTACGATTGACTTTCTTATAGGGTACGAGTTCATACCCTGGCAGCCGATTTCCATTGGAATAAAATTTAAAGCCCGTTTTTAAGTAACCAAGTCAAACTAACTACAGCCGGTCCTGCACCTTCTATGATTAAAAATAACTGCCTTTTATCAAGACCTCATAGCATTGGAAACGGGGCTTTCAATGATACTACCCAAAAACTTTTTCCGGATTCAGTTCCTGCGGTTGGGAAACTCATGGGCTTTTTGATCCTCCTGACTTCTATTTTTTCCTCCCATGTTTGTGCAACAGCTCCTTTTCCCACGAGTCCACCTTTACCAACCAGATATACTATCAGTGGAACGGTTAAAGACAAAAAATCGGGTGAGGTTTTGATTGGGGCAACTGTTTATCTGATGGAGGTTTCAAAATCCGCAACAAGCAGTAATGCCTACGGATTCTTTTCCATATCAGCACCATCAGATTCATATACCCTCGTCACCAGCTTCGCAGGTTATCTGACCGACACCTTGAAAATCCGGCTGGATCAAAATATCAGTGCGATTGTAGAACTGAGTCCAAAAACCGCTGACCTGGAGGCGGTGGTGGTCAGTTCAAAGAGAAGAAATGAAAACGTAGTCCGTCCCCTGACCGGCGTACAAAAATTATCCGTGAGTGATATAAAAAATGTACCCGTTATTTTCGGTGAGAAAGATGTACTGAAGACCATTCAGCTCCTGCCTGGCGTGAAATCAGCGGGAGATGGGAACAGCGGTTTCTACGTCAGGGGTGGAGCAGCTGATCAGAATCTGATCCTGCTGGA
Source organism: Puia sp. (assembly GCA_036512575.1). Lineage (GTDB taxonomy): Bacteria > Bacteroidota > Bacteroidia > Chitinophagales > Chitinophagaceae > Puia. The sequence goes on along the minus strand of DATCAO010000634.1, from coordinate 4,378 downwards.
CGAAGCAACGGTATATAACCCGACGCATTTTCTGGGTTTTTTTTCGGCGTTTAATTCGGATGCCATTAAGGACCTGACTTTATATAAAGGCGCGATGCCGGCTGAATATGGAGGAAGACTTTCTTCTGTCGTGGATATAAAAATGAACGATGGCAATAACAAGGATTATCATGTGAGTGGTGGATTGGGATTAATTGCTTCCCGGCTTACCGTGGAAGGCCCGATCGTCAAAGACAAGGGCTCATTCATCGTCAGTGCCAGAAGAACCTATGCGGACCTTTTTCTAAAGTTATCCCGAGATACGACCATCAATCAGAATAGTCTGTATTTCTATGATCTGAACGTCAAGGCCAACTATGCTTTCAATAAAAATAACCGGGTATACTTATCGGGTTATTTTGGAAAAGACGTGTTTGGTATTGCCGGGCAGTTCGGTTTCGACTATGGAAACAGCACCGCCACGGTTCGCTGGAATCATATTTTTAACAGCCGTCTTTTTTCCAATACTTCTTTTATCTACAGCAATTATAATTACAACATCAATATCACTTCCAACGGGAACAACCTGCTTTTAAAATCAAAAATTGAGGACGCTTCACTAAAGCAGGACTTTCAATATTTTCTAAGCAGCAGAAGTAAATTAAATTTCGGCTTTCAGGTCACGCATCATATCATCAGCCCTGCGGTACTAAATGCATCTCCCGGTTCCAGTTATAACCCGATTGACATTCAGAAAAACTATTCCTTTGAAAATGCAGTCTATATCAGTCATGAGTATGCGGCATCCGACAAACTCCGGCTTAACTATGGCCTGCGGTTTTCTTCCTTTTTAGAAACCGGTCCCGGAACTTTTAATGTCTACGACAGTTCCGGAAATATCAAACAAACCAAGACCTACGAATCCGGCCAGATTGTTTCGAGTTACTATAATCTGGAACCTCGTTTTTCCGCGAGTTTTCAAATGAACGAAAACAGTTCGGTGAAAGCATCCTATACAAGGAACGTGCAGAATCTTCATTTGCTGTCCAACTCGGCGACCAGCAATCCCACCGATCTCTGGATACCCAGCAGCCAGAATGTTCAACCGGAAATTGCTGATCAGGTGTCGCTGGGTTATTACAGGAATTTTAATGACAACAACTATGAATTCTCTTCCGAGATATATTATAAATTGATGCTGAACACGATTGATTATAAAAACGGTGCGCAGTTGCAGGCAAACGCAAATGTGGAATCGCAATTATTATTTGGTCATGGCCGCGCCTATGGACTGGAGCTGTTCTTAAAAAAGAAAACGGGCAGATTCACGGGTTGGATTAGTTATACACTGGCAAAGACTGAAATACAAATCAACGGGATCAATAACAACGATTGGTATCCGGCAAGACAGGATCAGAGGAATAATATAGCGCTTGTTGGAATATATCAGCTGAACAAAAAATGGACCTTCTCTGCCAACTTTGTGTATAATACCGGGACACCAGCCACTTTCCCAAGTGGTAAATACGAGGTAAACGGACAGACTACCTTTTACTACACCGAGAGAAACGCTTACCGCATGCCGGATTATAACCGGTTGGATATAGCCGCTACTGTGCTGGGGAAGAAACATGAAAAATGGCAGGGCAGCTGGACTTTTTCGCTCTATAACGCGTATGGGCGTGAAAATGCCTATGCGATTACGTTCAGGGATAATCCGGACAACGCAACACAAACGCAGGCTGTGCAATTATCCTTATTTCGCTGGGTTCCCTCTGTTACCTACAACTTTAAATTCTAACCATGAAAAAATTAAAAATAGTTTTCTTCTTCATCGCAGGGCTGTTCATTTGTTCCTGTACGAAAGTCATCAGCGTGAATCTTAATGATGCCAGTCCGAATATTGTTATTGAAGGCGTCGTAAATAATAATCCGGGTCCTTACCAGGTAAAAATTTCCCAGACGGTGAACTTCAGTGACCCAAATGTTTTTCCGCCGGTGGTCGGTGCGACCGTCACTATTACAGATAGTACAAGCGGACTAACGGATCTGCTCATTGAAAATAGTCCGGGGACGTACACGACACAAATCCTGCCACAGGGACGGTCGGGTCATACGTATCAGTTATCTGTCTCCGTAAACGGGCAGACATTCACCGCCTCATCGACCATGCCCAATCTCGTAGCATTTGATTCGCTGACCTTCTACAGCTCCAGTACTTTTGGAACAGATCGCACAAATGCTGTTGCCAACTTCCAGGATCCGGCATCGGTCGCCAATTATTATACATTCACGGAATATGTGAATGGCAGGCAGAATGATCAGACATTTAATTTTAGCGATCGTTTATCCGATGGACTATATATCAGGCGACAGCTATTCAATGACAGCACCTATATTCAATCGGGATCCACCGTCAATGTGGACATGCACTGCGTCGATCAGGCCGTGTGGAGTTACTTTAATACACTCGGTCAGGCCAAGGGCAATAATTCGCAGTCGGTTTCACCTGCTAATCCCGTGAGCAACATTTCCAATAAAGCCCTGGGTTACTTCAGTGCACAGACGACGCAAAGCAAACAAGCTTTTTTTAATTAAGGCGTACTGGCTAAGTTATGGCCGCGTACTATGGGCCGCTGGCAAGGAGCAGGGGTTATTTTTAATCCCTTTCGTCAAGAAATGCTATAATCAAATCTGCGGCATATTTCATTGTCCATTTGCCGTTCGGTAATGATTCAATGGTGCCTAAATATGTTCCGTGTCCACCTGGTAAAATGGCCAATTCACAGTTTGGAATCATCCGATGCATTTCTACAGCGTGTTCTATACTGCCCACATCGTTATTGCCGTTGATGACCAAAGCTTTCGCTGTTATGGATTTCATTTGTTCGTCCGTCCAGCCCTTGAAGTTTTTCATCCTTTGGACATCTCTGTTAAACATATTTAAAAGCCCTTTTTCGCTGTTGTTTGCTTTTAAATATCCGTCTCGTAAAACTTTGGGCATCATGTCAAGTGTTGCATATTCGAATCCGTCCCAAAATTGAGAAGCAACAGCCCTTCTGTTGTAAAATCCAGAAGCTAAAATGATCTTGCCGACAATGTTTTTATGTCTTAGTGCTATTTCTATTGTTGTTTGTGCGCCATTACTAAAACCTAAGAAATTGGCTTTTTTTATTTGCAGATTTTCCAAAAGTTGGGCGACGTCATCTGCATCCTGTTCAAAACTCAGATCGGATGCTCGGTCATTAGTATGTCCGTGCGCCTGCAATTCCATTGCTATAATTTGTCTGCTTTTAGATAGCAATGGAATGATATTTCCGAAAGAAGTTTCTATGGTAGAGCCACCACCATGAATTAGGACAAGAGGTTTTCCCTGCCCATGAATTTCATAGTACATTTTAAGTCCGTTCACTTCGGAATAACCGCTCTTAAAATTCGTATTTGGTTCCATCGTTGTTAAATCAATGTTGACATTGCTTACAGTCAGTCAGTTTTTACCAAACCTTTAGTTTTATCAAATTGAGGGTAGGCTAACCCGCCGGAATTTGAATAGTAAACTCGGTGAAGACGCCTTCCTGTGTATCCACTTTTATTTCACCTCCATGTGCTTTAATGATATCATAGCTCATCGACAAACCCAGTCCTGTACCCTGGCCGGTCGGTTTGGTGGTAAAAAAGGGTTGAAATATTTTATCCTGCACTTTTTGAGGCATTCCATTGCCGTTATCTCTTACCCTGATTTCCAACCAGCCGTTTTTCTTTTTTGTACTTACTGAAACAGTCGGCGCGTATCCTGCCTCAGAAACCTTGCTTTTTTCATTCACTGCATAAAATGCATTATTAAATAGATTTAAAAGCATCCTGCCCATGTCCTGCGGAATAATATTCACGTTTCCGACAGATTGGTCAAAATCCGTTTGCATTGAAGCATTGAAGGTTTTGTCTTTTGCGCGAATCCCGTGATAGGCCAATCGAAGATATTCATCTGCCAGGGCATTGATATCGGTAAACTCCTTATTCCCCACGCTCGTCCTGGAATGCTGCAGCATTCCCTTTACAATAGAGTCCGCCCGCCTGCCATGGTGATTGATTTTTTCCTCATTATCAGTAAGGTCTTTGGCAATTGATTTTACTTCCTCATAATTGCCCTTTTGAATTTCTTCATTCATTTCCGTAAGCAGTTCCTTGTTGATATCGGAAAAATTGTTGACGAAGTTTAACGGGTTTTGAATTTCATGGGCAATACCGGCAGTGAGCTCTCCGAGTGAGGCCATTTTTTCTGACTGGATTAATTGTGCCTGGGTCGATTTGAGTTCTTCAATTGACTGGTTTAACTGGTTTGTTCGAACAGTAACTTTTTTCTCCAGCAGCAGGTTTTCTTTACGCAGTTGTTGTGAAC